>NZ_PNDH01000001.1:0-66445 GCF_005887175.1 Pseudoalteromonas sp. S1612
CCCATAAATAAGCGATAACGCAGCATCAATGCCAAACAGGGGCTGCCCGAAGGGTTCTGCCTAGGGGCAATTTACTCTTTGTTGCTCGGTTTTTACTTAGCCCACTAGGTTACAAACCTCGCGTCGCGATTAAACCGCCCCTAGTTTGAACAAATTTTAATCCGCAAAGGTCAACAGACCCTAGTAACATGAATTAAGAATGCATGTAAGTGGTGTTTTTGCCGTTTGCCTTAGCCTGATAAACAGCGTTATCAGCATGCTTAAACAGCTCAGTAAACGTGCTGGTACTATCACTCATACATGCACCTACACTGACTGTTAGCCCTTCACTGCCCACTTTAATTTCAGCAATTAATTGGTGTAGTCTTTGGCAAAATATTAAGGTATCTGCACTATGGGTGTCGGGCAGCATAATTAAAAACTCTTCCCCACCATAGCGTGCAACTAAATCAGTTTGTCTGCTTATTTTTTTAAGACATTGGCCTAGTTCTTTTAGCACCCTGTCGCCCTCTAAATGACCATAGGTATCGTTGATCTTTTTAAAATCATCAATATCAATCACTAATAGTGCAACTGAGCGGTGTGTTCTTTTTGCTTGTTCGAGTAATAAAACACTGCGGTAATCCATTTCACGCCTGTTTAATAGCGATGTTAGCTCATCGGTAGACGCTAAAGATTGCAAGCGCTCAGTTTGTGCTTCTAGCTTTTCCCGTGTTTTTATCAACTCATCGTAGAGTTTATCTCGCTGCGTAGCATTAAAAAAGCTCCAGTATATAAACCCCTTTTCGTCAAGCTGAGCATTAACGGTAACCGCCATTCGCTCCCCCTGAGCACTGAGCATAATTAACTGCATTTCTTGGCATTTTTTTTCGTGTATTAAGGTAGGAAGCACATAACTTTGTAAAAATATTTTTGAAGATTTAGTTAGGATTTTGTCAATATACTTGCCAATAAGTTCATTGCAATGCCAGTGTAGTTCCTTTTTAAAATAAGTATTTACATAAACAATTACGTTATCCGCATTGGTCACCAATGCGCCACTTAAAAAGTAATCAGCAGAGTAATCTGTAACTCTATTATCATCTAATTGATGCAGTGGCATTAAGGTTAACTCACAAAGTCAATAATCGAACGGCCGACTGTTTCTGGGTGAGTCATATGAATACAATGACCATGTGCGCTTATAACTTGGAGCGTAGCGTTAGGTATTTCATTTGCGACAAATTCGCCTACAGATGGCGCCGCTAAAGCATCATGCTCACTTTGTAAAACTAATGATGGCTGTTTTATATGTTTAAGCGTCGCGCGATAATCAGATAAAAAAGTGGCTTCTGCAAAGGTTTTTGCAATCAGTGGATCGGTTGAACAAAAGCTCCCCGATAACTCGGCTATAAATTCATCAGGGTGAGAACTACCCATAACTAAAGGTGCTAAATAATTGGCCCAGCCAATGTAATTTTTATCCATCAGGTTAAGTAGTTCATGCAAGTCTTGTTTTTCAAACCCGCCAAAATAGTCAGGGGGTAAATTTAAAAAGCATGGTGAAGGACAAACCATAACAAGCTGAGTAAATAACTCTGGCTGCTCAATGGCGGCAAGTGCCCCAATTGTTGCGCTAACAGAGTGACCTATAAAAGTCACATCGCTTAGAGCAAGTGCGCCACATATCTCAAGTACATCTTTGGCATAGCCATCAAGGGTCGAATAACGCTTTTTGTTGTATTGAGAAATATCAGACTTACCAGAACCTACATAATCAAACAGCACTAAAGTAAAATGTTGCTCAAGCACTGGAGTAACAAACCGCCACATATTTTGGTCACAACCAAATCCGTGAGCCAAAACCAAGGTTTTATCACCCTTGCCAATTATTTTGACGTTGTTTCTTTTGCGTATTTCATTTAAGTGCGGCATTAGAATGATCCTTTTCTTTGTTCACCCAATAAAAGTAGTATATTTATTAAATATAGTGAGGGCTACTGTTTATATAAATAAGTTTAACTCATTGCAAAGCTATATACATCAATTAGTTAGATGAAAAATCATCAAGAGATAAAGTACATACTATTGTATTAAAAAGTGTGATTATTTATTTTGCTTAGGGATAAAAACACACACTTTTGTTAACATTAAATTACATCCTTAGCAGCCGGCATCATCTTAAATAAAATGGCTATTACAACCAAACGGATTAGTTCTGGTGCTCGTACTGCCCACGATAAACTTCAAATACTTTTAATACGGTGTGTTGTTCTTTTGAAAGCGCGTCAAACCAATCGTCAAATAATTCATCATCTTCTTGTTCGCTTAATGCTAAATAATGAGCAAGTAATTCAATGATGTCGTTATGAGAACACCCTAACGAATCAACTTGTTTAGCCAATATACTGTGGTCACGCTCTCTGAGAGTATCCATGACTCCTTGGTCGATTTGGTCTTGTTGTGCCTGAGCGTCACTCATAAAACTACCTCTATTAACGTTATTAAATTCTTATTATTTTGTTCGCTGAGTCTAGTTATAGCAGCCTAAATACTAATAGCCAGTACTTTTGATCTAAGTGCTTATTTTTTGACTATTTTGTGCAAATACACAGCAATTACACTGCGTTTAAGGCTATTTAAAATGATTTGCAAAGGGAAAATAAATACGTTAAATTAAATGATATACTATCACATAGCGCTAAGGCGTTTTATGAAGCCCAATATTCACCCTGATTACCATGTGGTTGCTTTTCATGATACTGCAGCTGATTCTTACTTTATTATTGGTTCAACCATTAAAACCAATCGCACCATAGAAATTGAGGGTAAAACATACCCTTATGTTCCTATTGATGTCTCAAGTGACTCACATCCATTTTATACAGGCAAACAAAAAACGCTCGCTACTGATGGACGCGTTGCGCAATTTAATCGTCGGTTTAAAAACCTCTCTACAGCTAAAAAGGAAAGCAAATGAAAGTTTTAAGTTCATTAAAAAGTGCAAAACAACGACCAGGTTGTCAAATTGTAAAGCGCAAAGGGCGAGTATTCGTGATATGTAAAGATAACCCTAGATTTAAAGCTGTGCAGGGTATGAAGAAAAAATAGCAAGATAAAATAATGCCGAGTTTATACTCGGCATTATTATTAGGGTCTGTTTATTTAACTACAACAGAAAACTCAGGCACTGCTTGAATAACCTTTTTCACGGTACATGTATTCACCGCAGCAATCAGCGCTTTTTTATATTTAGCTGGGAAACCTTCTGGCAAGCCAATTTCGATTGAAAAAAGCTTCTTACCGTTTTCATCTACATTTTCGTTATTTTGTGTCAGTGTCATCCCCTCGGTCGAGATCTCTCTTTGCTGACAAAATTTACGCGCATAAAAACCAGCACACAACACCATGCTTACTAAAAAATAGTCAAACGGTTCTGGATGTTCTGCATCACCACCAGCGTTTATGCTTTGATCGCTTATAACTTCATACTCACCAAACTTAGCACTTAACTTTTGACCATCTAACATTGAAACCGAAATTTCCATTACTAATCCTTATTTTCCAAACAATAATTCAAAAAAGCCTGGAGGCTCGTGTAATTCGTGATATTTTTTGCGCAAATTATCAATCGCCTTAAGTGGTTTTTTTGCCGACTCAAGCCCCTGCTCGTTCGCTACTTTTTTGGCTAACTGGGCTTGAATAAGCACCTTATCTAGCCCTTGCACCGACTTTTCAGCTTCTTTATAAAACTTGGCTTGCTTACTTTGCTCTATCAATTTAATAAATTCATCGATAGCGCCATTAAATTCTGCTAACTGGGTTGCTTCAACACTTTGTTTATAAGCAAGCCCAATGTTTTTCATGGTCTTTTCTAAGTCGCTCATTTCATTTGCGGCAACTGTTTGACTAAATATTAATACCATTAACAACAAAACTGCTTTCATTAATACACCCTAAAAAATAATTGTTGCATACATACTAAACTTACTGAGGTATTATATAGCATAACGCCTAGATGTCATACGGAGCACTTCCACAAGGATAAAATTGGGCTTTAAAAAGTTTACAGAGAAATGTATGTCCTTGTTTAAATTATACCGCCTGCTAACGTTTACCTGCCTTCTGTTGGGTAGTTATAGTGCTTATGCCCTAGAAGTCATATTTATTAACCCTGGTTTTTCTAACACGGAAAATGCACAGAACAGCACCGGAAACTTTTGGTTTGATGTTTCTAAAATCATGCAAAATGCAGCCACTGATTTAGATGTTACATTAACGATAAAATACGCCAACCGAAATCATATTTTAATGAAAGAGCTTATTCAGCAGGCTATAAATGATAAGCCCGATTACCTGATCCTCGTAAACGAAAAAAATGTTACCAGTAAGTACCTCTCTAAAATAGACAGTAAACATGTCCCTATTTACTTTTTATTAAATCGCCCTTCGCCTGCGTCACTCGATATGTTACGTAAAAATGGCACTAACATAGTCGGTAGTATTACCCCAAATAATCGCGTTGCAGGTAAATCATTGATGCAGCAGCTTTATAAAAAGTTTACCAATAAAACAACAACTAGCGCACATATATTGGCGTTATTAGGCGACTATGCAACGCCTGCTTCTATTATGCGCACTCAAGGGTTAATGGATTTTTTAGCGCAAACGCCGCAAGTTACTTTAATCGCTAAAGAGGTTGCCAATTGGTCTGAACAAGAAGGGTTTACAAAAACTTTGGCGTATATGCATCAAGCCCCTGAAATTAACATTATTTGGTGTGCAAATGACGCCATTGCTTTTGGCGCAAAAAGGGCATTAAAACAGCTAAACATGCAATCTCAGGTTATTGTGGGCGGTATTAACTGGGAGGTTCCACCTAATAATGGTTCAGAGCTTGATGTATCTATAGGAGGTCATGTTTTGTTAGGTGCTTATGCTCTGGTTAATCTGTTCGACAACCATACGCAACCAAAGCTTAGTCCTTTGCTTCATCGTTCAGCTGATATTTTTGACCCACTTACTGATGAAAACACCCCCTTATATAAGGCGATAAATACAACAGGTCTAGCAGAAATAAACTTTATACAGTTTAGTAAAACACGCGCTGACTGGCATAAATTTACCATAGAAAATCTACTTTTAGCGCTTGAGCAATAGCACTGTAAAGCCCCTTTACAGTGCGGTTACTTTATTTAAAACTCTGAGTGTAAATTGTTTGCGTTATTTATGCCTTATTAGATAGCCAAAGCGTTTGATAGGGTGCTAACTGCATGGTTTGTAGCGCGTCATCGAGTGTTGTTTTAGAAATTAACTCAACCCATTGCTGAGTATTTATTAAGTTTAAATCGGCTAAGGTTAAGCTTTGTGGCTGACTGCTAATATTATAAACACAAAAAATACTTTGTTGGCGGTCTATACTTTGTCGCCAAAATCCAAATAACCCCTCTCCTAAGTGCAAAGTAAATTGTGTGGCATTAGGATGGAATGCTGCTTGCCTTTTACGCACTGATAATAACTGTTTTATTCCCTTGAACACCTGATGGTGATGGCTATATTTTTCTTCAATCGCCGCTAACAATTTTGATTCTTGCCAGCGATGACGATTAATTGCGCGATTGTGCTGCGAATTTTCAAAGCGCTCATAGTCATTAGTTGTGCCAAGTAAACTATGTATGTATAGCCCCGGTATTCCTTCCATAGCAAACATAATGGCATGGGCACACAAAAAACGCTCAAGGCCATATTTATCTGCGCCATTATGCGTACCTTGTAAGGCATCAAACAAGGCAATATTTAGCTCATAGGGGGTATGTGTACCATCGTGACTGGTGCGCATTGAAACACGACCCCCAAATTGCATGGTCGTACTTACTAACGAAGCAACTTCACTCGGTTGTAATAAGCCTTCAATTGGCCTCAAACCAATGCCATCATGAGAGGCTATAAAATTAAAATATGCGGTACCGTTTTGCGCAGGCGGCATGCTCATCATCCAGTGCTTAAGCGCGGTACTATCACCACTAAGTAAAGTGTGCAATAACAACGGCGGCAAAGCAAAGTTATAAATTGCATGGGCTTCGTTGGCATTACCAAAGTAAGATAGATTTTCTTGATTAGGAATATTGGTTTCGGTAATAATCACTACACTGGGCTCAGCATGCTCAATCAGCGTTCGCAGTAAACGCACCACTTCATGCGTTTGTGGCAAGTTTATACAACTGGTATTAAGTTGTTTCCATAAAAAGGCCACAGCATCAAGGCGAAATAGGCGAATACCGTTATCTAAATAGTGGCGAATAATGCCAACAAACTCTTTTAAAACCTCAGGGTTTTCAAAATTAAAATCCACTTGATCATGACTAAATGTACACCATACATGCTTATCACCGCTTGCTGTGGCGACCATATGTAATAATGGCGAAGTTCGTGGGCGCACTACTTGGCTTAAATCGTCAGTTAAACTGGCTGTTTTAAAATAGTCTTTTCCTGGGTGTGTATCGGTTAAAAAGTTTTCAAACCAAAGGCTTCGGCTAGAACAATGATTAATCACTAAATCAGCCATTAACTTTACATCGTTGGCAATCGCGTTAATATCTTGCCAATCGCCCAGCGCTTCATTAACTTGCGCATAGTTCATTACCGCAAACCCTTCATCTGAGCTGTACGGATAAAAAGGTAAAATATGCAGTGCATTAAGCTGGTGATCGCACTGCTCTTTTATAAAGCGATGCAAGGTTTTTAACGGCGCCTCTAGGGGAGTTCCAACTGCTAACTCACTGTCTTCATGATTTATAATAGAATCGCCATAGGCAATTAAAATAATATCTTGTTCATCCCAGCGATTAGTGTGCGGCGTAGGATCTCGAAGTGGGTTATTACTCAATATCAAGGTGATTAATTCTTCAGCCAACTCAGCTACCGGCATAGGTAACTCAACCCCTTGATAAATAGTATGTAAGTGTTGTTCGACTCGTTGAAAAAACTGTTCCCTAACTATGTCCACAGGCGCCTCGTTTAAGTATACCAATTTAACTGTATTGTTCGTTATCAAGCTCAACGGCTTCTTTTAATCGATCTAGTACATCGGGCATCGCCGAAGCTACACGGTTCCAACTCGGCACAAATGGCGCTTCCATTGGGTTTTCTAAAAAGTGTTGGCCAGCATTCATAATATTTTGTGCAAACATTTCTACCGCTTTTTCTTCTTGGTGAATATCAAGTGTTAAGCCGTTCATTAACGCATCATTATGATAGGTTTCAATAAAGTCTAAACCAATGCGGTAATAAGTCGCTTTTAATGAGCGAATGGTCTCGCTGGTAAAGGTAACCCCCTGGGTCGCTAGCTTTCTAAATAACGCTTTGGTTATATCAATCGACATTTTAGAAAGGCCAGCAGTTTGGTCATCCAGCGATAATTCTTGGTGTTTATGATCGTAATTATCGGCAATATCAACTTGGCATAGGCGGTTATGGGAGTAATTACGGTACATCTCGCTTAATACGCCAATTTCTAATCCCCAGTCACTAGGAATACGAATATCGTTTAATACATCGCGTCTAAACGAAAATTCACCGGCTAATGGGTAACGAAACGAGTCCATATACTCAAGGTAGTCTCTGCTGCCTAATATGGTTTTAAACGAGCGTAATAACGGAGTAACCAGTAAACGCGATACTCGACCATTTATTTTTCCATTGGCAGTACGCGGGTAAAAGCCTTTACAAAATTCATAGTTAAATCGAGGATGTGCAACGGGATAAATTAATCGCGCTAATAAGCCTCGGTCATAAGTTAAAATATCGCAATCATGTAGTGCTATTGACTCAACCTCCGCGGTAGCGAGTTTATAGCCCATGCAATACCACACATTACGGCCTTTACCGAGCTCGCGTGGCGCCACACCTAAAGCTTGAAGCTCTTTATCGAGCGCCTGCAAACGTGGGCCATCGTTCCACAACACTTTATGGTTTTGATCGAGCGATTTAAAAAAGTTCAATGCATAGCGATACTGGCTTTCGTCGGCTCTGTCTAAGCCTATAGTTATTTGCGATAAATACGGTACTTGTTGCAGCTCTTTAACAATATTTTGTAAAGCAGGGCCTTCTAACTCACTAAATAATGAAGGCAATATAAGCCCCATTGGTCGCTGTTTACTAAAGCCAAGTAACTCTTTTTCTAAATCGTCTACGGGTCTATTGGCAATGTTATGTAGTGTTGTAATAATGCCATTTTGATAAAAATCAGCCATGTAAACTATACTCCTCAGAACTGGGTAAAATACTGTTAATACAAGGTAGTGCTGTAATTTCTTCAACCCAGCCTAGCGGTGCCGGCAATTGAGAATAGCGCGCTTTGTTATAGGTTAATTTAACTGGCTTTTTACTCTCTGGATTGGTAATGATGATGGCGATATCAGCCTCTTCTAGCATTTGCTTATCGTTTTCACTATCCCCTAGCGCAATAATGCTCAGCGCTTTAGTAAACTGCGTATTAAACTGCTGCACTAACCATTGCTGAGCCATGCTTTTATCGGTATTTTTTCCAATGTGAACAAAGCGCCCGCCTACTTTAACCTCGTAGCCATATACTGATAGCGCATTGATAAATTCATTTAGTTGCTGCTCATCGCCATGCCAGTAGAGCGGATCTGAGTATTGACGGGTTTGTGCTTGCGTTGCTTGTAGCTGGTTTAATCCTGTCATTTTCATTACCTGCTCACTGGTCAGCTCACTAAACAAACTATATTGGTCGCCGTAGTCTTTTTTTAAGCGTTTTAAATCAGTCCATAAATTACTAATGGGTGCAGCAAACGAGTAACACCAGTAGCCTTGGTATTCGCTGCAGCCAATTGGCCTGAGATTAAAATAATTTTTAGGAATATAAACAGCCGAGCCATTTTCAACAATGAAAGGCTGTGTAATATTAAGCGCTTGTTGCAGTGCCACTACTTCACTAAATGTTTTGCTGGTATTAAATACCACAGGTACACCGCTGTATTGCAGCTCTTGTAATAAGGTATCTACCGCATCGGTGTTGTAATCTCTGTGATTGAGTAATGTGCCATCTAAATCGGTAAAAATGATAGGTTGTACAATACTATCGCTTGTAAGCACCATCGCAGTTACATCTCGATTACTATCGAGCTCTATAAGTGCATTTGCTTTAGCACTAAGGGTGTTGAGGTTTTCACGCGTGATGCGTTCAAAATGAGAAATAAACCACAATAACTGCTCATCAGTCATAGTGCCTGCGCCCTGCCCTTGTTTGGCAATTAACTTGTGTTCTTGCTCTTGGCGCCACGCAAACACATCATCAAAACTCGGGGCTTTGAGCATAATTGTGTAATCGATTTTATCAAAAACGGTTTTATATTCATTGGCTAAACAGCTGTTAATACAGCGACGCCATAACCCTTGTTGATCGTATGATTTTTCTAGCTCGTTAATAGGCTCAACTAAAGTAAAAGGCTGCTGTGGTTCACTGGCTACACACCACCCTTCTAAAATAACAACATCGACCGGCTGACTATTAGTTAACCATTTATTTTTTGCTACGGGTTCATCTTGTTGCTTATCAAAACGCGGCAGCGGTACATTTACTTCAGTATTTAATAAACGGCTAATGGTGTTATCCATCAGCGCAACATCATGTGTACCCGGAACGCCTCTAGTGGCGAATAAACAATGCACGTCTTGCGCTAACTGTTGGCGTTTTTGAGTTGATAAATAAAAGTCATCAATAGAAAGCGCAACACAGTTTAGGTGGGTATTTTGGCTAAACCAAGTTACTAAATAATCACCAAGTGTGGTTTTTCCTGAGCCTTGGCAGCCATTAATTGCGACAAATATAGGGGCTGTTTTTTTACTGGTTAGAATGTCCTGCGCAATAGCAGAAAAATACTGCTCGCTAATATACTGATATTTCAACGGCAATTGGTGTTTTACTAAAAAAGCATTTATATCCACACTCTTGGTCTCCATATAACAATCCCTGAGTCAACTATAGGGTATGACTAAGGAAATGCAGTTACTAGACCAATATTATTTATTGTTACTTTTTAGTAGGTTAAAAAAAAAGCGCATTTAAAATGCGCTTTTTTGGTGCAATATTTTTAGCCACAGTGCAAATTTAACTCTGGTTGCTCTGTGCTTTGGGTAATACTAAGTTTAATACTATGCCTAAAATAGCACACAAGCTCACACCTTCTAGGCTGAACTCACTACTACCTATGTACATACCACCAATACCACAAATTAAAATGAGTGCCACAATACTTAAATTACGCGGTTCACTTAAGTCATCGCCCGATTTAACTAAGGTGTTTAAACCAATAACCGCAATAGAGCCAAATAATAAAATCATTATTCCGCCCATTACTGGCACCGGAATGGTTTGCAAACTAGCGCCCATTTTAGCAACAAATGCTAAGCAAATTGCGATAATGGCAGTCCACATCATTACTTTAGGGTTAAAGTTTTTAGTAAGCATTACCGCACCAGTTACCTCTGAGTAAGTGGTATTAGGTGGGCCGCCAAATAAGGATGCGGCAGACGTGGCTAAACCATCACCAAATAAGGTGCGATGTAGTCCTGGTTTTTTCAAATAGTCTTTTTTTGTAACTTGGCTAATTGCCATCATGTCGCCAATGTGTTCAATAGCAGGCGCAATTGCCACCGGCACCATAAATAATATGGCTTGCCACTTAAACTCTGGTAACACAAAGTTTGGTACAGCTAACCACTGTGCATTACTTACGGCTTCAAATTGCACTATACCCATAAATAACGATAGCGTGTAACCGGCAACAACACCGGCTAAAATAGGTATTAATTTAAATACCCCTTTACCCCACACGGCAAACACTAAAGTAACGAGCAATGAGAACATAGAGATAATAATAGCGCTGTCGTAGGCAATAATTTGTGTGCCACCATCGCCACTTTTACCCATGGCCATATTAACCGCTGCAGGCGCAAGCGCTAGACCAATTACCATAATCACTGGGCCTACCACAATTGGCGGCAAAATTTTATGTAAGGTTTTTGTACCTTTAAACTTCACCAATAAACTTAATAGCATATAAGTAAAGCCCGCCGCCATTAAACCACCCATAGTGGCGGGTATACCCCACATTTGTACTGAGGCAATAATGGGTGCAATAAACGCAAATGACGAAGCTAAAAAAATAGGCACTTGGCCTTTAGTCACAAACTGAAACAACAAAGTACCTAAACCAGCGGTAAACAAGGCTACGCTAGGATCTAGGCCGGTTAAAATAGGCACTAGTACCAATGCACCAAATGCAACAAATAGCATTTGGGCACCGGTTAGAATGGTTTTTATAGAAAATGTAGAATTATTTTGCACTGCTAAACCTTAGTAAACCGTACCGAAAATTTTGTCACCTGCATCGCCAAGCCCTGGGATGATGTAACCTTTTTCATTTAAATGGCTATCAACTGAGGCAGTAAAAATCTCAATATCAGGGTGAGCGGCTAATGTTTTTTCAACGCCCTCAGGTGCAGCAACCAGTACGATTACTTTAATTTCTTTACAGCCCGCTTTTTTAAGCATATCAATGGTGGCGATCATAGAACCACCAGTAGCCAGCATTGGGTCAATCACTAAGCTTAAACGCTCATCAATATTACCCACTAGTTTTTCAAAGTAGGGAACTGGCTCAAGAGTTTCTTCATTACGCTCTAAACCCACTACACTCACTTTAGCCGCTGGGAGTAACGACATTACGCCGTCCATCATACCAAGGCCCGCACGTAAAATTGGCACCACGGTAATTTTTTTACCCTTAATGTGCTCAACTTTAAGTTTATTACCGTCCCAGCCTGTAATTTCGTTATCTTCTAATTCTAGGTTTTTAGTGGCTTCGTAAGTTAATAATGTGCCCACTTCTGAACACAACTCACGAAAACTTTTCGTGCTAATTCCATGCGCGCGCATTAAACCTAACTTATGTTGAACAAGGGGATGAGAAATAACGTGAATAGCCATAGTAATAAACCTAGTGATAAAAAATTTGACGTATTTTATATTAAAACAGGCCGTTTGACTGTTAATTTTAGCCTTGATTTCATAGTTCGTGCCAAAATATTTAATTTAGCCACAACTATAAATATTTTTGTGTTTATGAGTTGTTACTGGCTAACCAATTATTTACCTGAGCGTGCATGTAGCTGTTAACTTTTTTGTGCTCGGGGCTCCACCCAAGTAAAAACCGATAAAAGTCTGCCCACGCCACTGGCCATAAATGAGTCCATTGTGTAACAACATCATCAGCATTAATGTGCGGTTGATAGTCACTCAGAGCTTGCTTCAATTGGCTAAAATAATAATCAAGGTAGTTCTGTGCGTATTTATGAAGCTCAGAATCATCCATACAGCTGGTCATAAAATACATTACATCAATCACCCCAACACCCGCCCCCACATATTGAAAATCGTAACCGAGAATATGCCCTTGGCTATTAGCGGCAAAGTTAGCAAGCTTGGCATCACCATGAATTAACGTTTTATAATCACACTGCTCTAATGCGCCGTTTAACAGTGATGCAGCCTGTTTAATATCGGACTTTTCAGGTAAGTTATTAAATTCATCAGGGCGTGTATCTAAATGCCAATAGCTTCCTTGCGCCCATAAACCATCAAACTTTGTATTTAAATGAAAGGCATTTAAATGAAAGGCATGAAAATGTGCCAACCAGTTTAATATGGCTTTTATATTCTCGGTGGTTGCTTGGCTGTACCCCTGCTTTGAAAAATCTTTAAAAACCAAGGCAAACTCATCGCCCTTGTTGATTGCTTTAATGCATTCAATACTTGCTGCTTGCTTAGGCAATTTATGGCTAAATTGCTTATAAAACGTATATTCAACGTGATAAGAGTCACGCTTCCTAGTCAGTGCAAAGTTGCTTTGTTTAATTTTAGGGTGATTAATGTGATCGGGTACTTTAATCGCTTTAATCACACAGGCTTGCTCATCAAGTTGGCACTTCACAATTTGGCCACAGTCGCTCCAAAGTGAAGTTAGGATTTCGCCAATGGCTATACGTTCAAAATACGGGGTAAGTAACGGAAGATAAAAAGACATAGCCATATTAGGTTGCTAAATTTTAGTTAGTTTAACATTAGACAGTGTTTTAAATAAAAGGTCTTAAAACAAAGCTCTTAATAAATAAGTTCATATGGTTTTAAGCAAACCAGTATATAAAAAACGAATGCTAGTTTTTGAATGGATGGCCAAATTAGTCATACCACAAAAAGCAGCTTGTCATGCGTATTTTGCACAGAACTCTATACAACTTAGTCGCCTACCATTTATAGTTATAGCGTTTACATTTGTATTTATGGCTTGAAAACCAAATTTTTTTAGTACACGCATTGATGCGGGATTATTTTCCAAGACCAACGCTTTCAGCTGAGTAATATTAAATTTACTTTGAGCAATATTTATAAGCTGTGACAAACAAAAACTAGCAGCCCCCTTAGAAGTAAAAGCTTCAGCCACACGATAGCCAACAAACGCTTCATTATTTGAGACGTCCTTAATATTTGCTCGTGCAACTATAATGTTATTTTGAAGTAATACCCCACTATAACCAGTGCCTTCATTCATTTGATTAATTAATAAATCAATGTGCTCGGTAACACCTTTTATTGAATAAAACGACTTAGCTCTAGGCTCAATTAGCGTTTCAAACCATTGCTTATTTTCTAATTCAAAATCTAACAGTTGACTTGCATGATGTTTAGCCAGTTTTTCAAACACCATATGAACCTCTAATCCTTTCGCCAAACAACAGACTTAAAATTGTTAATTAAATTGATGAGGATGTGTTCACTAGAACGGGGGAAGAGCATTGTCCGTTTGATGATCATGCTAAATACCGTTTGTTACCGATAAGTATTTGCTTTTACCGAAACTGACATAATAAATAGTTAAAAAAAGCAATTTGAATATATTACTACCAAAAGAATTTTTAATAATAATTCCTTTGTCAGTAATTGAGGCTACAGGAAAAGTTTGGCTTGAACACCAATCTATTTTCGCTTGAATAGTTTTAGTTGAATCAGGGATGTTTACTGTTTGCGTAACCCCTCTTTTTATAGTGGCAACTTCTACGTCATCCGCAAACAACTTATAGTCTCTCGCCATATCTACAAATTGTTTTGGTCTAAAAACTTGAATATTCATCTAAACTCCATTTAGGTATTTAACACCCCATTAGAGGCAATAAAATAGTTGGTTAAAATAAGCGACGTAGAAACAAAAGCCAACTGTTTTGTCCTGCTTAATGTGTTTGTTGTCTAAATAAAGCTATAAGCAAGTAACCCTACGCCAACCCCTAAACCAAATATAGAGAAGTTGCGTAATATATAGACTTTTTTAGAGATATCATAAATAGTTTTACCTTTTGTTAATGACTCAACTATATAGTCTTGAGCAATTAAAGAGTTAAGAATTGAAAAACAAAAACAACCTAAAGGAATATAAACCTTTGAGCCTAAGGAAAGTACTTTTAATTGAATAAGTATAACAACAGCACCTATTATTGCTGATGATAGCCATGCATACTGTTTTAACAACTCAAAATGTAGCTCTGTTGTAATAGTTTCATTTTGGATTTTATTTTTTTCTACACTTCGAGATTTCTCTATACTATCTTCATTATTTTCGACTTGAACTGATTCTTCCATAATTAGAATAAAACTCCATATTTTGATAAAAACCTAAAGCCCGCATAATGGGCTGATAATTGTTGGCTAAAGTGTATGTAACGAAGCTGAGTCAACTGTTAGCAGTTCCGCGCTTAAAGCGCCTGTTATGTACAGTTGTTGACTGTTGCTAAACCTAAATCTATATTTGCAACAATATAGCCATACTCTTTCTTAGTTAACTTTTTAGCCTGATATTGTTGCTTAGCTAATTCGTGAGTCCAAGCCTTTTCACATGGAGCTAAGGGGATAGCTGTATCAACCATTAAAAGGTGTTTTTCCTGAATAACGCCGCCTTTTTTAACAATGCTTTTAGCGCAAAGGCTTAAAGCATATTCAACAGCAAATTTATCAACACTTGGCATACCTACAAATTCTACATCACAACCAAGTTTCTCATTACCTTTAGCATCAATATAATAAAGCTGGCCTGACGTAGTACAACCAGATATAAATAAGATGATAACGAGTAATAAAATATGTCTGATATTCACTTTGCCTCCTTGTGCAAATAAGCCCGTATAAAGGGCTAAAACGTAACGGCGATTTAGTTAAACTTGGCCAAGCCCAAACTCAATCCCCGTGTAGTTTTGATATCCTAGCGAGATTGCGAGCATTTTGATGTGTTTGTTATTTGCCAGACCTTGAATAGATTGATAGCAAAGGAAACTTACTTTCACCAAAGTTGATGGTTAACGATAGTGTCTCATCTGCTTTGAATGATTGTAAAAACTCCAATGGTGCAATTCGTTGCCCGTCTGCAACGATAGCCATTAGGTGTTTATTAGTTAGACTTCTTCGACCTGATGCCATATTAGTCAAAGTTACTACCGCCCAACGCTCACCAGAATCATTACTCATTAATACAAAGTTATTTACACTAAAATCACTCTGCTCTGGCTGAATGTTTGATTCGTTTGGAAAGGCCAAATCAAAACTATTAGGTACAACTCTATCAATGGAAAGTACCTCCTCACCTGAATGGGCACCGAATGTACAAACCAGCAATATCAAAGACATCCTTCTCAACATAAATTCTCTCCTAATTTCATATAACACCTTACAACAGGTGCTCATGGGAGCGTTTTGGCCGTTGTTTGGCCAACGAGCATTTGTCCCTGCCTGATTGCTTGTTAGCTATTCTGTGCACTTGAATTGATGATATCAACTATCTTTTTAGACATAGCTTCTAACTGTCTAGAAGTTGTAGCACCGAATATTCCTTCACTAAACTCTGAACGAGTGTCTAGTTGCGATTCACTAACTATTTGGTTTGTGGATAGGTCTACGAGCTTAACGTTTAGCATCAATTCGGCATCACCTACCATTACACCTGCCATAAATCGACCAAACCCTGAAACATAACGAAAATGCTCTATTGTTATTTCCACGGAGATATCAGCCTGATTAGATGAGTTGCTTGGTATCAAATTACCTTTGTAATCTGTAGTTATTAATGTATTAAGTTCAGTGATACTTTTAGTTAAATCTCTACTTTTAGAGATTGAATTAGATGAGGATATAGCTACTGATATACTATTTGGTATGGCTCCTTGCTGCATGTTCGATGTTTTTACTGATTGCTTAATGTTTGCAGCACAACCCGCAATTAAGCTTACTAAGATGATTAAAATAAAGTTTTTCATTGAATGCTAAATTTCCTTGAATAGCTAACGCCCTAATAATGGGCAAAAAATTGTTGGCTAAAATGTTGAGGAACGAAAACAGCCAACTGTTTTTTGTCCTTATTAATTAGCTTGTTAGCTAACTTTAATTATGAATCTTGACTTTATTAATCTGATTGCCACTACTATCAGTCGTCACTATAATATTATCACCTTGCGACAAAAAGACTGACTTGTGGTCGTTTTTAGATGAAATTAGCACTCTATCCAAGGGAACTTCATCTTTATGGTTAAATTTAAAAACGTCAACCATACAAGGGTACGAATTTTTACAATCATTTGTGCTTACGTTGTAATTAACTCGGCCTAAAGAAGCCCACTTTGGGCGTCCATTAAGATAACTTGTCCTTGGCCAAAAAATTGAAATATCCCATTTATTCGAATCAGAACTCCAAACTTCGTTACCTTTTACAAATATAAATGGTTCTTGCAATTCGACGTTTTTAACAGCTCTAGAATACGTAGGATGTTCATACTTAGTATTACTTCGTTCTATACGTGTAGTTTGATCGATGGTCAGAGTTTCTAAACCTGTGTACTTTTTAAGTTTACTTGCTAGCCATTTTTCCTCATTTATATGAGAGTAACCAACATGGATAATGATTTTTGCGTCGGGGTCTTTATCAAATACTTTCTCTTTGAGGGTTAATGCAGAATTAGTTTCCCGCTCATCAATTGTATTAAGTTTACTTGGCTTATGTTGGTCATATGAAACAATTTCAAATCCAACTTCTTTTGCTGAAAGCACTAAATTTGCGTATAGGGCTTCACGTGTATAATAGCCAACTTGCTTAGTTATAAAGCCTCTATCAATTTGCAGAGTCGCGGAGCTACTTAATGTTTCAGCGGCAAAGTAGCGATAGCCTTGTTTCCATAACCCCTTTAGTAGGCGGTAAGTTAAAACTCTGTGTTGTGCAATATCATGAGCTTCATTGACCATAACGATTTGATGTGTTTTAGCCCGTTCCAAAATTTCGACTACAGCACTTTTTGCATTATAGTTAGCTAAATCTTCAACACTAGAGCTTTCTATTTCAGCAGTTTTATCTCTAGTAATTAAGGCATTACTATGTGAACCTGCAAAAGAATACTCAACACTAAGCCCTTGCATAATAATATCTAAAGCGATGGGATTGTTAGAAAAATCTTTGGCAAAGTCTTCAGTGAATGAGATTTTCTCAACTAAAGTTGTATCTTTCGTTTGTTCTTGTATTTGGTTGCCGATTTTTACTGCCTGTAAAAGAAATTGTTCGTGATCATGTTCTTCAGAGAAAGCGGGACTAGAAGCAAGTAGGCAAAATAGTATTATTTTTTTCAAATTAAATCCTTTTATTCGAAATTTAATGCTCAACGGTATGGCAAGTTAGCTAACGCTTGCCTAAGCGGCAAATAAACAATGGGTTAATATTATTGAGCGCAGCGACAATAACCCATTGTTAATTGTCCGAGCGAGCTTGTGAGCGAATTGAGGCTCTTGTTAGCTTTCGCTTGCACCTGCTTGTTGGACTATTTGACCTGTTAAGGAAAAATGAACCTCAATATATGTTGGCTGGATATTTTCAATTTTATATTCACCACCCAGCATCCAAGGCTTAGTTAAACTATAAATTTGGTTGTTTGATAAGGTTTTCCCTGACTGTATTAAATCACCTACCATTTGAACAGCAAAATGCTCTATGACGAACTCTTTGTCAGCTAATAACTCATTGAACTCTTCGGGTGACTCAGCTACTTGGGCAAACTCTCCGCCGCCTGTATCAAGCCAGAAAACTTGACCATTATTTAGGTTTTGAACGAATGCATCACCAGAAGCAGAAAGTAAAATAGGTAAGTATCTACCGCCTAATAACCACTCCCAATCTAATAACAATGAATCTCGGTCAAGGTGCGAGAAGTCTACTGTTAGATCATTTAATGTCATCCGAACTTCCTAGAAAGCTAACGCCAACCTAACCAGCGGCGTGCTGGCGCAGTTTTTTGCGTCTCTTTTGCGAAAAATGCGACAGTGTTAGCCGTCTGGTTTAGGTTCTTGTTATGTGCAATTTAAAATATAATATCAGGCTGATTTTTTTGATCCTGATAAGAAGTAAATTTAATTGCGCGCGCAGACGTCCCTTTATCTCTTAACCCTAGTTCTTGACAGATAATTCTATAAATCCCTTTGGGGAATCCCCCATCAAAATCCCATTCATTATCATCATTTGCCATCGTAACTATGCCTGCAATATTTGGATATTGGTCACCCAACTTATTACTCGTAATGTACTTAGAAAGCTCGCTACTTAATCTAAATTCTTTTTCTGACATATCATTTAGTAATTGTGATAACTCTTCAGATTGAACAGGTGTAAAAGAATATTTAGAAGCTAATGATTTTGCGCTTAACGTGTCGGCAGTTGGTAGTTCTTCGACTGGAGGCTTGCTTATAGCTATCAAATTGTCAGCGTACTTTTCTAATATAGATAAAGTATGTTCCTGAGGTATGTCTTTAGCATCAGCCCAAAATTCTAAAACTTCTTTTCCCTTCTTTCCATCTTTACAGATAAACCAAAAATATAAATCTTTGATTGCTCCATCGGTAAATTTAACTAAATCACCTTCAAATTTCTTTACCGCTTTGATGTGGAAAAATATTTCTTTCTTATATAGAGCTGAATCAGGGCTAATAGGCTTTATAAACCCAAATCCATTATCCAAATATTTAACAACTTTTCCGAATTCTAACACCTAGATTGACTCCAAATTCTGATTTCCACATAACGCCACAATAACCGAGCGGAGCTAAACGTGATATTGTGAGCAAAGCGAACTACGCTTAGCGAAGTCCGGTTGATTGTTTTGTTATATTCATTTCCCGCCAGCTGCCTTGGACAATTTTTCTACAATTGACGGGAGTTCTTTTAGGCTATCTAAAGCACTTTTTATATCTACCTCTTTAGCTTCTTGTCTTTTTCTCGCTTCACAATGATTTTGTTTTCTTTGGGGATCCACCAATAATTGTGCTAAAACGGTTTTAATATAAATAGTATGCTCTTCTCCCTTTTTTTCATCTGAAGATAGCTGTTCAGAAAACCCGACCAATGATTTAGTAAGTACGGTTTTATAAGCGTAATCTTCAGCAATTTTCTTTTGTTTAACATACTGGCTAGCGCAAAATATGGAGCCACCAATAAGAATAGGGAGAAGAGAAATACGACCTATAATTAAGCTCGTGGATATATCATGATCTACGGTAAGCCAAACACCTAGAGCAGCGGAAGAAAATAGGAATAGCATTGCACCAAACACCCACGCCCCCATGACCCACGGATTTTTCGCAGCGGTATGCTGAGCGATAAATGCTGCGCTGAGCCCTTCAGCAGTTTTGTATTCCAAGGCTTGTTTGGCTGTTTTTATGAGATTTTTGGCTTCAGTAAGATAATCTTTCTGCTGTGAAGTATAATTAACCAATGTAGCCTCAAATTCTTTTGACTTTGAACTTTGATTTTCAATCTGATTTTCTCTGGCCGCTATTTTTTGGCTAAAACTGTCAATCAGCTCTGAATGGGATCGCACTTCAGTTAATAACTCTTCAATTTCAGAGCTATTAGCTTTATCCGTTTCAAAATTATCGATTATCGTGTTTCGTGTTTCTTCAGATTCAACAATAAGTTCCTCTAACGTCGTTTGTCGTTCGGTAAGAGTTTCGTTTTGACTCTCGATCTCATTCTTTAATGACTGAGCTGTGCTGGTAATCTCCAATATTTCCTTGTGAGCTTCTTTAGATTCACTCAGCAATTCGGTCAGTGATTGGATTTCTTTCTGTAACTCATTCGTTCGCTCTATAAATTCATCAAACCGTTCATCTGTGTATCGAATCGCATAACCGCGTAAAATAGGCTTAAGAGCTTCAATATGATTACACGCAGAAGCTAAATCCTCATCGGTAAGGTAATGATTTAAATTGCTCAGTTGTTTATTTAGTGCAACCCTCTCAGGGTGATTTGAGCATTGAAGAAAACGCTTTGGAGCTCTTAGCAACCCACCAATATCAGTAACAATTGAATCCACTCCAGCCACAACACCTCGCGCGTCATACTCAGATTCAGGGCCGAAGGTTCTTCCTTCAAATTCCCGGACTTTTATGGCCTTAACGCTCGCTTTTAGTAAATCTCTTGTGGATCTTAAATTTTCTATAGAGTCGACTTCCATAATTTTCCATTATTTATGATGTTAGTACCCATTGAATATAACAATTTTATAGTGTGCTCATCGCGCATATCTCTGCCAGCGCCCCACTAATATATTTATTAATTTCTTTTCAACAAATAAGTTAACACATTGCCAACTTTAAACTTTTAGTCAGGCTGTTCTTTTAATACAGTGCAGAAAAGAGGAAAACGTCCTCATTTCTTGGCTTTGAAAGAAAGCACCAAAATGCCACGTGTTGCGAATCTGCTTAAATTGTTTGTTATGTTCGAAGTTTAACGGCTGTGCCAAATACTAATATTTCTGATGCCCCATCAGTAACTGAGCTAGTTGTAAATCGTATTCCTACTATTGCATCGGCATTTAACTTTTTTGCATCTTCTATTAATCGTTCTACCGCTACATTTCGAGCTTCCATCAACATCTCGGTATAGCCTTTGAGTTCGCCGCCCACAATTCCTTTTAAACCAGCCATGATATCTCGACCAACATGTTTAGACTGAACCATGTTACCATTAACGATACCCAATACAGCTTCGATTTCCTTGCCAGGAACAGTTTCCGTTGTCGTATAAATCATAATTTTTCCCTAAAACATAACAGCTCATTAAACAGCACTTTGGGAGTTATAACCCTCAAAACAGCGTATATTATATACGCTCAATAATTCCACTAAACAACTCTAATGTAAACAAGTAATTACGTAACTTATTTACCACCCATTGTTAAAATACACTAAAACAACGTTTAATAATGTTCTGTACCATTAAATTAGCCGCCATTAGTTATGGGCTTAAATTACACCCATAAAAAAGCCCCGCTTGATGTTACTCAAGCAGGACTCCACACTAATTTTGTATCAATAAAAGCGCCTAAACTGCAGGCGCTTTGCATTATTGAATTTTATTGGTTAACCACGCTTTTAAGCGGATTAACTGGCTGTGCGTTGTCGTCTAGGATGTTCATATCGAAGTCGAACTCATCAACACGAATCGCTTTTTCACGCTTTTTGTTGTAATCACTTAACTGAACAAATTCAGCGTCGTTAATTACTTTTGCAGCAAGTGCATTTTCAAGCGTGATTGAAAAACGCGTACCCGGCTTAAAGGTTTTAGCACGTAGCGCTTTTTTCACTTTTGCTAACAGCTCTAATGATGCCATTTTAGCTTTGTAAGCTTGCTCGTTGATGTGATGACCATCACCTTCAATTGGCTTAACTAAATGTGTTATTTGCGCTTTAAATGCTGTATCAAGCTGAGCTTGTTTTGCTAATTCACGAATTAAATCATCGCTAATTTTTGGCATTTTAGTTGAGTAGTTCATAGTAATGAAACGAATGAACTTACGAGTACCACTTGCAGGGAAGTTATCTAAGAACTTGTGCAATGCTTCTTCTGCACTTTGTAGTGCAAAACGAGTCGCATAATGGAAGTAAGGAGCCGCTTGCTCACGCTCGCTGCTTGCTACTTTTTGCTCGTAATACTTAATAGATGCCATAGCTGCGTACAAGAAGCTCATTACATCGCCTAAACGTGCTGAAAGCATTTCAGCTTGTTTTAATTTACCGCCAAGTACTAGTAATGAGAAGTCGGCATAGACAGCTAATTTAGCTGATAGTTTATGTACTGCTTTTTCGTAGTCACGTACTTCTGGTAATGCAGAGCTTGCGCCAGCAGTAAACGGTAGCACACCTAAGCGGAAGGCTCGTAAGCTGTTTGCTGTGCTGTAACCAATTGTTTTACGTAAAATACCGTTAAATTCTGCATCTGCGTTTTTGTCATCGCTATGAATAGACTCAACCATAGACTGTAGGTATGGGTGACAACGCATAACACCTTGACCAAAGATCATCAGGTTACGAGTAAGAATGTTCGCGCCCTCTACCGTAATGGCAATTGGCTGCGCCACATAACCGCTAGCAAGTGTGTTTTGAGGACCATTCTGAATTGCTTTACCCGCTTGAATATCCATTGCTGAGTCAAGCACATCACGGCCAAGCTCTGTCATATGGTATTTAGCAATTGCAGTCACTACCGATGGCTTTAAGCCCATGCCTAAACCTTCAGTTGTAAGTACTCGCATTGCTTCTTGTAGGTATGTTTTACCTGCGATATCAGCTAGCTTTTCCTGAATACCTTCAAATTGACCAATTGATAAACCAAACTGTTCACGCACTGCTGCGTACTCAGAAGCTGATTTAAATGCAACTTGTGCCGTACTTACACCCAATGCTGGTAATGAAATACCACGACCTGCGCCTAAACAGCTAACTAGCATTTGCCAACCGCGACCGATGTTTTTCTGACCACCGATAATAAAGTCCATTGGTACAAATACTTTGTTACCACGTGTAGTACCGTTGTAAAAACGGATACCCATAGGATCATGACGGTTACCAAGTTCTACACCAGGGTGCTCTTTTGGAATAAGTGCACAAGTAATACCTAGGTTTTCTTTGCCCCCCAATAAACCATCAGGGTCAACTACTTTAAACGCTAAACCAAGTACAGTAGCAATTGGTGCGAGTGTAATGTAGCGCTTGTCCCATGTAATTTCTAGGCCGAGTACTTCTTCGCCGTTATACATGCCTTTAGTTACGGTACCTACATCAGGAATACCGCCTGCATCAGAACCTGCTTCTGGGCTGGTTAATGCAAAACATGGAATGTCTGTACCATTTGCTAAACGTGGTAAGTAATGTGCTTGTTGCTCATCTGTACCGAAGTGAAGTAGTAACTCACCCGGGCCTAACGAGTTTGGTACCATTACAGTTACAGCAACAGCTGAACTTTTCGTTGCGATAGTACCTACAATTGTTGAGTTAGCGTATGGGCTGAACTCTAAACCGCCAAACGATTTAGGGATGATCAGCGAGAAGAAACGCTCTTTTTTCAAAAACTCTAAAATGTCGTTTGGTAAATGAATACCATTTTGAATGACTGAATCATCAATCATGCCTAGTAGTTCTTGTACTGGACCGTCTAGAAACGCTTGTTCGTCTGCGGTTAATTTTGCCGCAGGTACATCGCGTAGCGCGCTAAAATCTGGTTTACCTTGGTAGATAGACCCTTCTAGCCATACATCGCCAGCGTCTAGCGCTTCTTGCTCAGTAACTGAAATACTTGGTAATACTTTTTTTAATTTTGTACGTAAACTCATAACGAACTCATCCGACCAGATAAATAATACCTACATTACGTCATAAAAATCGGTTTAGATCAATTACTCTATTCAATTAATTAACAGTTTTTGCAATTTATTTTCTTTACCTGAACGTAAACTGTTGAAATAAAAAGGCTTACACCTGTACGCTGAATTATTATTTTTTTTGTTAAAAATTTAATAATTCTGGTTGTTGGCGCCGCAAATACGGATTTGGTAATAAAGTAGAAACAAAAAAGCGCAGCCTAAAATTAGGCTGCGCTTTTTAAATATGGGAATGTGAGTAAACCTAGCTTATTTTAACCACTTGTTTACCTGTAAAACCACCTGCTAACTGGTTGTTTAATGCGCTAGAAACAGCCTTTGCGTTAAAATCAACAGCTAATACTTCTGGAGGAATTATTTCGCCATTAGAGACCGTTTCAAGCAACAAATTACCCATAAAACTCATGCGCTGCTGCGCGCATAGGCTATTGGCTAACCACGCGCCACCTAAGGATACAATACTAATATTGGGTGCTCTACGGTACATTAGCTGCTGTTCAAAATTAGGCAGTGGATTTAAACAAGCAATACGACCACAAAAACGCATTAGCTCGATATTTTGAATGGTCGATTCCCCACCCATAATATCAATAACGGCATCAAATCCTTGTGGGCCAAGCTCTCGGCGAATTTTGTCACATAAGGTTTTGTCGTTGTAATCAAAGACTACATCAGCCCCTAGCTGCTTAACCAATTTGTGGTTACGCTTGGAGGCGGTTGTAAATACATCGGCACCACGCTGCTTTGCAAATTGAATAGCAAATTGACCTACAGCACCTGCCCCGCCTTCAACAAAGAGGGTATCGCCTTCAGTTACGGCTAATTTATCTAAGCTGATAAGCGCTGCCATTCCGGCGCAGGGCAAAGTAGCAGCCTTATCACTGGCTAATTGCTTGGGAATGATAGACACTGCATAATTAGGCACTTTTGCGTATTCGCTCAATACCCCTTGCTCACCAATACTGGCGTGCCACATTACACGCTCACCCACGCCAGGAAATACGCCTTTACCCGCTTTAACCACTACACCCACTGCATCCAAGCCTAAAACATGCGGATATTGCCACAGACAAAAGCCAGATTTAGCAAATTGCGCATCCACCGGATTTAAACCAACATACTCCACTTTTACTAACAGCTCATTATCTGTGCATTGAGGCACAGGCAATTGAATATCCGTTAAGTGAATATCCTCATTAGGCTCTATTAAGGCAATAGCCTGCATAGATGAAGGAATAGTATTTAGGTTTGTAACTACAGTATTAGGCATCAAAAACTCTACTAGTTAGTACTACTTAACGCGTAACTCCATCGTCCATTAAATGACTGGTAAGCATTTACCTTAGCCAATAACGATGAAATAGTTGAATCAACGGCATTTTCTTGTGCTATTAAAACATCCTGACGTGCATCTAACAACTCTAAGTAAGGAATTTGCCCTTCTTCATACATTGCTTGTGCTTGTAAAAATGCATTATTAGCAAACTGATACCGCTGCTCAGCAAAACGCGATTGCTGTGCTTGATTGACCAAGTATTGCAATGAAAGTTCACTCTCGTTAATGGCTTTTAACACCACTTGTTGATAGTCAGTATAAGCAGCTTGACTTAAAAACTGCTGCGCATCACGCTGAGCCAACAACGCAGGATAACTCAATAAAGACCATTGTACTTGTGGTGCAACTTGCCACTGCTGCTGGGTGTCGCTAAAACCATTACTGCCCAAACTTAGCACGCCTGCAAAACCACTTAAGCTGATATCGGGTAATAGAGCTTTACTGGCTGCCACACTTAAACTATTTGCTTGGCTAAAGTCATATAATGCACGGCTAATATCAGGCCTTAGTGCAATAGCCTGATTTGGCTTTGCTAGTGACACTTGAAATGCCTTGCTCAATACAGCACGTTCATCTTTAATACTCAGTGATTGCGTTGGTTGTGCACTTAATACCGCCAGCGTAGATAAGTCACGAAACTTAGCATATTCAATCGCCGGAATGAGCGCTTGTTGCTGCCTAAGTTGCGCCATGGTGCGGTTTAAATCAAGCTCATTTGCCACACCTTCATCTACTTGCGCCTGCAGCACTTGAATGCTTTGTTCAAGTGCTTCTATTTGCATTTCAATAATTTGTTGCTTTTGCAGGTTGCCCTGATAGCTGGCAAACCCTTTAACCACAGATGACACAACTTCAATTTGTAATAGCCTAACTTGCTCTGCTTGGCTCATAGCTTGTGAATTTGCGGCATCAACGAGTGCAGTTATTCGACCAAATAAGTCGAGCTGCCAGTCAAGTGCAACATTTGCACTTGACTGTCGGCTATTGGTATCGCCTAGTCCACTTCGTTTAGCTCCAACCTCAACACCGCCTTGCGGTAAGTATTGTGCTTGTTGTTCACCGATACGTGCCAACGCACTTTTAAGCACTAACTGACTCGTTTGTAAGTCGTAGTTATTAGCTAATGCGTTGCTAACAAGCTGGTTTAATTGCGCTGAACCTAACTTGTACCACCAGTTTTGCTCATCGTCACCAACATACTGTTCTGCCGATATTGCTTGGGCAACAAACTCGTTTACTTGTTGTTGCTCAGCTGCTGTATCTATTTTGCTCGCACAGCCAGATAACACTGCAATCGCTAACACTGAGCCTAAAAATGCCGGCATTTTAAATTTGTTTAAATGTAATTTAGTCATTTGAAGACTCCTCAGCGCGCTGCTTTTTTACCACCAGCATGTAAAACACTGGCGTAAATAATAGCCCAAATACAGTCACACCAATCATACCTGAGAATACTGCGTTACCCATTGCATGACGCATTTCAGCACCGGCACCGGTTGCCAACACTAACGGAATAACACCCGCGGTAAAGGCAATTGAGGTCATTAAAATAGGACGTAAACGCATGCGACACGCTGCCAACATAGCCTCAAGGTGCGATAATCCAGTGTCGTGTTTATCTTTGGCAAATTCCACCATTAAAATGGCGTTTTTAGAGGCCAGTGCCACCAGTACAATTAACGCTATTTGGGTAAATATATTGTTGTCTGAGCCTACAAACCACACCCCTAATAACGCAGAGAATATAGTCATAGGTACAATTAAAATAATGGCCAATGGTAAACGTAGGCTTTCATACTGTGCAGCCAGTACCATAAACACAAGCAATACCACCAGTGGGAACACGTACACCATAGTATTGCCGGCAAGTACTTGCTGATACGTTACCTCAGTCCACTCATATTCAATACCAGTAGGTAGCGTTTTCGCCAATACATTTTCAATCGCTGTTTGCGCTTGGTCTGAGCTGTAACCTGGCGCTGGGCTGCCGTTAAGTTCAGCACTTGGGTAACCGTTGTAGTGCATAACACGATCAGGGCCTATAGTTGGCGTTACCGTAAGCACTGAGCCTAGTGGCACCATATTACCTGCACGATTACGTACTTTTAGGTTTAGTATTTGCTCTGGGTCTACCCTAAATTCAGCATCTGCTTGAGCATTTACTTGGTAAGTACGACCAAACATATTAAAGTCGTTTACATACACTGAGCCTAAATAAATCTGCAATGAGTTAAATACTTCATCAAGCGCAATACCTTGGATAAGTGCTTGTTCGCGGTCAATATCAATATCCATTTGCGGTACTTGAATTCTAAAGCTTGAATACAACCCCATTAACGCCGGATCTTTTTGCGCCGCAGCAATCACTGATTGCAAGCTATTAAATAATGCTTCAAAGCCTTTGTTTGCTCTATCTTCAATTTGCAGTTTAAAGCCACCTGTAGTGCCTAAGCCTTGAATTGGCGGTGGCGGAAATACAGCCACAAACGCTTCATCAATAGCCGCAAAACGTTGGTTTAACTGCGCCGCAATAGCCGAAGCCGACATACTCGGATCGGTACGCTCTGCAAAAGGCGCCAATGGTGTAAACACAATGCCGCTGTTAGGGCTATTAGTAAACCCATTTACAGATAGGCCTGGAAACGCCACGGTGTTTGCAACACCTGGAACCTCGAGCGCTATTTGCTGCATTTGTTTTACTACCGCTTCAGTTCTGTCTAAGCTTGCTGCATCTGGTAGCTGCGCAATGGCAACTAAGTATTGCTTATCTTGCTGTGGTATAAAGCCACCAGGTACCGCGTCAAACAGCTTAATAGTGCCGCCAACTAAAGCAACATAGGCAACCATTACCACCACGCTCATACGAATAAGCTTTTGTACTAGCTTTTCATACCCTGTTGCACCACGGTTAAACAGTCGATTAAATGGCTTGAATAACCAGCGACCAAATAACTTATCTAATAAGCGGGTAAACGCATCTGGTTTTGCGTCGTGCGATTTTAACAATAAGGCTGCTAGCGCCGGCGACAATGTCAGTGAGTTAAACGCTGAAATAACCGTTGAAATAGTTATGGTTAAAGCAAATTGCTTATAAAACTGTCCAGAAAGTCCAGTAATAAAAGCCGTTGGAATAAATACCGCACACAATACCAATGCAATCGCAATAATTGGGCCGGTTACCTCTGTCATTGCAACGCGTGTTGCTTCAAGCGGCGATAAGCCGTTTTCTATATTTCGTTCAACATTTTCGACCACTACAATCGCATCATCAACCACAATACCTATAGCCAGTACTAAACCAAATAGCGATAAGGTATTAATAGAAACACCAAGCCACTGCATTACAGCAAAGGTACCAATGAGTGAAACTGGCACAGCTATAAGCGGAATAATAGATGCGCGCCACGTTTGTAAGAATACAATAACTACAATAACAACCAATGCGATTGCTTCAAGCAAAGTGGCTATTACCGCATCAATTGAACCACGAACGAATACCGTTGGATCATAAACAATGTCGTATTCAACACCTTCAGGAAAGTCTTTCGATAAACGTGCCATGGTTTCACGCACCTGATCTGAAAGCTCAATGGCATTTGAACCCGGGCGTTGAAATATTGGCATTGCCAATGCGGGTTGATTATCAAGTTCAGCACGCAGTGAGTACGAGTCTTGGCCTAAGTCAACACGCGCCACATCTGACAAACGCGTAAGTTGCCCTTGCTCACCGACTTTAATAATGACCTGCTTAAATTCTTCAATGCTATTTAGGCGGCCTTTCACGTTTAATAAAATTTGAAATTGGCTATCGTTAGAGATTGGTTGAGCACCTAAGCTACCCGCTGCAACTTGCTGATTTTGCGAGCGCAAAGCAGCCACAACATCGGTTGCTGTAAGCTCACGTGCTGCTAATGCATCTGGATTTAACCACACACGCATAGCATATTTACCACCGCCAAATAACTGAATATCACCCACGCCAGGTAAACGAGCTATTTCATCTTTAATGTTTAAATCGGCATAATTTGATAAATACGCCGTATCATGGCTATTCTGTGGTGAATATAAATGCACCACCATGGTTAAATCGGGTGATGACTTTTCAGCAACTACCCCTAAACGCTGTACCTCTTGTGGTAAGCGCGGTAATGCACTATTTACTCGGTTTTGCACTTGTACTTGAGCACGGTCTAAATCCGTCCCTAAGGCAAATGTTACGGTTAAAGTCATGCGCCCGTCACTGGTCGCTTGTGAAAACATATATAACATGTTTTCAGTGCCGTTTATTTCTTGTTCAAGCGGTGTTGCCACTGTTTGTGCAATAACCGTTGGGTTTGCGCCCGGGTAACTGGCTGTCACTACCACTGTGGGTGGCACAACTTCTGGGTATTCACTGACTGGCAGCTGAAATAAAGAAATGCCACCCGCAATCAAAATAATCAGCGACAGCATGGCCGCAAAAATCGGTCGCTGGATAAAAAAGTGTGAAAATTTCATTTAATAACCTTATTGCTTAGCAACTAAATCGGCAGGGTTAGCAGTGAGTGTAAATGCCACACCTTGGGTATTAATTGTCACTTTATTTGGTGATATTGGCATGCCCGGCCCTACGCGAGCTGGCCCATTCACGGCAATCACATCACCCTGTTCAAGGCCAGAGGTAATGGCACGTAATGCGCCATAGCGCTCACCTACAGTAACCAATTTATATTGCAGTACATTATTTTCGCCCACAGTAAGAACAAAACGATTTTTTAAATCAGTACCAATAGCTCTATCTGGAATAATGACGGTTTCGCGTATTGCATTGGCAGCGAGTTTAATCCGTGCAAAAGAGCCTGAGCGTAGCTCGTTACTACGATCTTCAAATACCGCTCGTACACGTAATGTGCCAGTAGAAGCATTAATTTGGTTATCTATAAAGTTGATGTGGCCGTTGTAATTAAAATCACTCTGCCCTACTTTTTGCATAACGACAGGCTGCTTGCTTGATGCAGTAACATCATCAAATGCATTGTTCCAAGTGCGTTCATCGACATCAAAGTAAGCATACATTTTGTCATTTGAAACAATTGAAGTGAGCACGCTTTGCCCGGCAAGGATGTTGTTACCTTTAGTGATGTTTGCGCGAGAGATAATTCCATCAATAGGTGAAACCACAGAGGTAAACTCTAAATCAAGTTCTGCGGCTTTAAGCTGCGCTTTAAGTGCAGCAAGTTGTGCTTCACGCTGACGTAACGTTGAGGTACGAGCTTGCGCTTGTTCTGTAGAAATTGCTTTACGCTCAGTTAGACGCACTGCACGTGATGCTTCGCTTTTTGCTTGTTCAAGAGCCGCTTGTGCACTCTTAACCTGAGCTTGTAAACTAGCTACCGTGGCTCTAAATGAACGATCATCAAGGCGAAATAACACATCACCTTGTTTAACAGCATCCCCTTCTTTAAATTCAATTTGCTCAATAATGCCTGATACACGCGGCATTAATGCCACTTTTTGCGGTGACTCTAAGCGCGTTGTATAGGTATGCCAACTTTGTACAGGCTTTACCAGGACTTGGGCTACATCAATAGCTTGATATTGTTGTGCGGGTGCTGATTGCGCTGTGCTTTCTTCAGCACAACCGGTCAGAGTAATTAATGCAACAGATAAGGCTGTAGCAACTAAGTGTTTGTTCATAACGACGCTCCTGTTAATTAGGCGATACATAATACGGAACATACTTGTTGACAAAAACAATAGATTTTTAAATTCATTAGTGCCAAAATGGCATCAAAGTGACACAATGGTGCAATAATGGATACAACAAGCCGACTCTTAATGCTGCTTGAAGTGGTTGAGCAGGGATCATTTGCTAAAGCTGCTGAAATACGCAACATTGATCGTTCCGTGATCTCTAAACAAATTAGTCGTTTAGAAGATGAGCTAGGCGTGAGGCTATTAAATCGAACTACCCGTTCGTTTTCACTTACCGCAGCAGGCGCTGAAATGATAAAAAAAGCGGACGAGTTGCGAAGCCTACTCGGCGATACCCTGCGTATGGCAGAGAATTATCACTTAGAACCTCGTGGCGTATTAAAAATTACCTCATCGACTTTAATTGGTCGGCGTTATTTACAACCAGTGATCAACGATTTCCAAAAGCGCTTTCCGCAAGTGGAAGTAGAACTTCGTTTAGATGATCGGCTTGTCGATATTGTCTCAGAAGGATTTGATTTAGCATTTAGAGTGGGTGAGCCAAAAGACTCCTCTTTGATTGCTCGAAAGATTGCGCGTAATCGTTTATTACTTTTAGCTTCCCCTGCATTTATCGAAACCTATGGAATGCCGAAAAACATAACTGATTTAGCACAATTACCCGCCGCTAGTTACGCAAGTAGTTCACTGCGAGTTGATGGAGTAAGTTACTACAACCACCTGGGTGAACAATGCGAACAAAAAATTAAAAGTGTATTTAGAGCCAATGATGCTGAAGCACTGTTAATGAAAACACTCTCTGGAACCACTTACGTTTTAGCTCCCGCGTTTATATTGGATAAAGAAGTGATTGATGGACAACTGGTGCCTTTATTAACGGATCTAAAGTTAATGGAACACAGTGCCATGTATGCAGTATACCCACATCGTGATTTACCGGTAAGAACCCGGTTATTTTTTGATGCTGTACGTGAATATATTGGTAAAGAAAAACCGATTTGGGAAAACAGTATTCCTGATTTTGAACAAATGTATTAAGCCGCAATAAACCTAACCATGCACTAAAATATCAGTACAGACCTCGTTGCGGCCAGTTTCTTTGGCTTTATAAAGTTGTTTATCAGCCAAGTCTATTAGTTCACTTAGGCTTTGTTGCTGGTATTGAACAACGCCTATACTAGCGGTTAACTTAATGGTTTCACCATTGGCAATGATGTGCTTATTTTGTATTGCGAGTCTTAACTTTTCTGCCATTGCTAAGGCTGCTTGCGGGCTATCAAAATTGCTCATTAGTGAAAACTCTTCACCTCCCACTCTAAATACATATCCTTTAGCAAAAGTGACACGCAATAATGTTGCTAGCTCAACCAACACTTTATCGCCCACCTCGTGCCCATACTGATCATTAATTTGTTTAAAGTAGTCTAAATCGAGTAGAAATAAGTAAAGTTGAGATTTATCTCTGAGCTCTACTTCAAAATACTGGTTCATTGATAAACGATTACCAGCACCGGTTAAGGGATCGAGTAACGCTAAATTTTTTAAACGTTTCGAAAAATCAGCTCTATTACCTTCAAAAACATGAGATATGGCCCATATGCTTATGTATACGAATAATAAGTTAAGTCCTATGTTAAAAGCTGAAAACGATGAATGTGGCAGTTTTTGAGATAACACCATCAACTGCAAAAAAAGTAATGCCGCAGACAAAAATAACCCGTAACGTCTACCAAGTAGTAAGTAATAAAGAATAGGCAAAATAAATGTCCATAAAAACAGACCGTTTTTAAGGGGGGCTAAGTAAGTGCCGCACAACACAATTAAAGAGATGGCTAAACACATGATAATGGCATGCCAGCGCTTAGGGTAGTGTTTTTGTGAGTGCTTAAAAATATACAAGCATAATAAGGAAAAGCCGACTTCGAGACCACCAACAAGGTGTAAATTATTTACTGATAAATTAAAAACGGCAAACACCAACGACAAAAAACCAAAGCAAATACACATCCATTTAAGAACGTGCTTGCGTAGCGTTTTTGTACTATTAAGAGCAGCTATATCCATGGATAACTTAAAATATTTTTGATGGCTTATAATACCCCTGAAATGCAAAAATCACAATTTTCAGCTAAATAAGCCAGTGAAAACAAGTAAAAAGAACTAGAAAACAACCTCAATCTGTAAGCAAGTCATTAACAGTACCCACTAAAGCTGCAAATTCTTCATCAACATGCGCTAACTGTTTAACGCTCAGCGTTTTATTTAACTTGAGTAGCAAATGCGCATAAGCTTTTAAATTTTGTTCATTTTGCTCAAGCAGCTCATTACTCATATATTGCTCACGCTCAGTGATAATGGTGTGTAATTGCTGGGTAAACTCTGCCTCGCTAAGTGTTTGCTGGCTAAAAAGGGTTTCAAGTGCGGCTAAACGAGTTAGTTTATAGTCGTACCATAAATCACTGGTAGGGGTATGATCACTATTGGCTTGTGATATGAGCGTTTGCTGCTCAGAAGTGAGTTTGCCAAGCCACTGCTTGTAGTAATCTAGTTGTCTCTCTAAGCGTTGCTGTTGGTGCTCCTCTTTAGTTAATGAAGCGTGCTCTTGGATTTCGTCATTAATTTGCTCGCGAATATTTTCTACCATTTCACTTCGCTGTGATGGGGTTAAGGTCAGCGCTAACTCAATTAAAGGGTCACTAGTATGCAACAGCAAGTTTCGCCAATGCTGCTTCACTTGGGTTATTTTATCCATCAACTGCGCAGTATCGGCTTCATTGTTTAGCAATTGTCTTAGGTCGAGTAAATCGGCTTTATATTTTGGTAATTCAACTTCACGATGCCAATCTCGGGTGTCGTTAATAATCGCTTTTAACTGCTTAGATTGGCTTTTATTAAGATCAACGTAATCATCTATCCAAAATGACGATAACCAACCTAGGTTGTTATAGGCAAATGTCGTTGAACAGCTGGTAATAAATAACAAACTGGTTATAAAAATAATTTTGCCTAGTTTTATATTTTTTAAATTATTTAACATGAAAAGACCCCGTTGTATGATGCTTTGGTTGCCAAAAATCATCATAAGTAATTATGTAAGCTACTGCTTGCTTTTATTTTTTTCATTTTTCTATAGAATCGCAAGCTAACGCAATTTATATCATAGCTATGTGCTTAAGTTTAGAATTTTTGAGCTATAGTTAAAGCTACTTGTTAATACGTTTGTATATCTAATTTATAAACGTTGGCGTTATTGATTTAGCTCATAATTTATTAGCTACTCGAGTAAGAAGTAAATGATTAATCGTTATGATGCTTACCAACAACGATAACTAATTTGGAGACATGCATATGTCACAGTCTAATTTAAAAGCAATGTTCTTTGCGGGCATTATACTTGCTACACCTTATGCTTATGCAGGGCTTGAGGAAGGCATAATAGCTGCAAACGCAGGGCAATTTGAGGAAGCACTAAAAGAGTTTAATTACCTTGCAGACAAAGGCTATGCCCCAGGTATTTACGAACTAGGTAAGTTGTACGAGGGCGGACATGGAGTTACTCGCGACTACTACAAAGCTGCAGAGCTTTATCAACAAGCAGTTAAAAAGAATCATGTAGATTCGATGTTTGCACTTGCAGTATTGTATGACGAAGGCAATGGCGTAAAGTTAGACAAACAAATGGCTATTAGCTTATTTGAGAAAGCAGCCAATAAAAACCTTCCTGCTGCACAGTATAATTTAGGGGTAATGTACGCCAACGGCGATGGCGTGAGCCAAGATTATAAAGCCGCCAGAACATGGTATGAAAAAGCCGCCGCAAATAATTACACTCTTGCACAATTTAATTTAGCACTGATGTATTTCGAAGGCTTAGGAATGCCAAAAAACCTTGAAATGTCGTATGTGTGGAATACCATTGCTGAGTATAACGGTAATATGCAAGCTAGTCACAGTCGTAAACTTGATGAACGCACTATGCTCCCTAAGGAAGTCGCTGAGGCTAAAGAAAAAGCCGATGCTATTTATAATAAAATTTTAGCGGGTACTTATGCGGGTGAAGGGCGAATGTTTTAAGCCAAAAGAATAACTAAAAAAGCTGAATGAAGTGATTCATTCAGCTTTTTTATTTTAAGTACTACAGGCTATTTTACATAAAGCCACTTTAGCACTTTGATCAGTAATTTATTTTGTTTAAGTAATAAACCTATACGCGGATTAAACGAGCCTGATACTAAGGTATTTTTTGCATGGCTAAAGGTTAAAAAGCCTTCTTTAGCATGATAATGCCCCATTCCTGAATGACCCACCCCGCCAAATGGTACATCATCGGCAGCTACTTGTATTAATGTATCGTTAACGGCAACGGTTCCGCTAAGTGTTTGCTTAATAATGTACTGTTGCACTTGCTTGTCTTGGCCCAAAATATAAACCGCTAATGGATGATGGCGTAGTCGAATATAATTAAGCGCATCATCTAATTTGTCATAACTCATAATCGGTAAAATAGGCCCAAATAACTCTTCTTGCATTAATTGCATCTCGTCGGTGACATGCGTCACAATATGCAGACCCATCCGGTGTTTTTCAGCGTCTTGTTGATTTTGCTCAAGTGGCTTTGTTATTTTAGCGCCTTGTTGCTGTGCTTGTTCTAAATAACCTAGCAGACGTTGATAATGAGCTGGACTAATAATAGAGGTCAGGTTTTTCCCTTCAACACCTTGCTTAAAGTGCTTTTTATAAAGTGTGCACAAAGCTTTAATAAACTGATGTTCTAGTGCTTTAGGAACAAATACGTAGTCAGGAGCCACACATATTTGCCCTGCATTGGCCATTTTGCCAAATAATAGAGCACGAGCGGCTTTATTTACGTCTGCTTTTTCTAACACAATGACTGGCGATTTTCCGCCTAGTTCTAAAGTGACTGGTGTTAAATTTTTACTCGCTGCGCCCATCACCAACTTACCGACCGCTGTTGAGCCAGTAAATAATAAATGTGCAAAGGGTAATGATGAAAACTCACTCGCCACCTCGCTGCCACCTTGAATAATGGTGCAGTGTTGGCTTAATTCACCTATAAATATTTTTTCAAGAACCGCATTGGTATTAGGCGTAAATTCACTGAGCTTTAGCATAACCCTGTTGCCCGCTGCAATCGTGGTGATGACCGGTACCAATGCCAATTGAATAGGATAGTTCCACGGTGCAATCACACCCACCACGCCAATAGGCTGATAGGTTACACTTACTTTTGAGGGCCATAAGCTTAACCCCGCGCTGCGATGACTAGGCTTAGACCAGCGAGGTAACTTTTTAATAATATGTGCAAGCCCCTGCATGGTGGGCAAAATATCCCCCACTAAGGTATCAAAGGCCGTTCGGTAACCAAAATCTTTAGATACTGCAGCAATTAAGTCTTGCTCTAGCGTTACAATGTTAGCGCGTACTTTCTTGAGTAAAGCAAGGCGTTGCTCAATGGGTAAGTAAGGGGTGTCTTCAAAAGAGTGCTTTAGTTCATTAAATTGTGAACGCAAAGTCCCTGTAGATAATGTATCAGTGGTCAAAATAGGCTACTCGATTTATAACGTTTTCAAGACTATAACCTTGATCTGTTACTCGAGCAATAAAGAGTGATTTTGCAACATAATGAAAAGCGTTGCAAAAACACTCATAAGGTTGGTTGGAACTCATTCCGATGCACAGCTTTTATGTGCATCGGCTATCTGTTTTGTTAGCTAATTAGAGGGAGCTCTTAAAAGCCAAAAACCTGGGCTGCTATGGTCATTGTTACTACGGTAATTAAAACAATAGCGACAATATTTAACACAAAGCCAGCACGGATCATGTCTTTCATTTTAATTTCACCCGAGCCAAACACAATCGCATTGGGTGGTGTGGCTACTGGCATCATAAACGCACAACTACAAGCAATCGCAGCTGGAATAACCCACACTAACGGGCTACCAGTTATTGACTCAGCAACTGGGCCTAGTAATGGTAAAAAGCCTGCGGCTGTTGCCGTATTACTGGTAATTTCCGTTAAGAAAGTAATGAGTGCCACCACCACAAGAATGCTCATAACTAAAGGAATTGCACTGGCACCCTCAATCATGTTGGCAATGTAGATAGCTAATCCAGATGATTTAATTTGCGAGGCTAGCGTCAAGCCACCCCCAAATAAAAGCAACACACCCCAAGGTACTTTAGCTGCACTTTCCCAATCTAAAATTCGCTCATCACTGCCTTTATTTGCAGGTAGTACAAATAATAATAATGCCGCTGCAATAGCAATACCCGTATCTGAAATTTTAAGGCCGGTTACATCGCCTAGTAATGGTCTAAATATCCAACAAATAGCTGCAAACGCAAATACAAACAACACGCCCTTTTCAGCACGTTGCATTTCACCTAATTCTTTTAGCTGCGAAGAGAATACCGCTTTAGTATCAATTCGCTTGTTTGCTTGTACATTCGCATCAACTTTGTAGGTAAATTTAGTTAGCCAAATCCAGCTGATGATTAACATGCCAAGTGCTAATGGCACACCAACTATCATCCACTGGGCAAAGCCAATTTCAATCTGGTAGCTATCTGATAGGTACGCAGCCATTAATGCATTTGGAGGAGTACCAATTAAAGTAGCAATACCACCAATACTCGCACCATAAGCAATAGATAGTAAAAGTGCTTTACCAAACCCCTCATTACTAGGATCTGAACTTTTAACTAAATGAGTGATAGATAAGGCAATAGGCAACATCATTACTGCGGTAGCGGTATTCGACATCCACATTGATAAAAATGCAGTCACTAACATCATGGCTAAAATTTGTAAGCTTGGTTTTTTACCTGCATAAAGCATAGTTCTTAATGCAATACGCTTATGTAACCCCCAACGCTCCATTGCAATTGAGATTAAAAAACCGCCTAAAAATAAAAAGATCAGCGGATGCGCATAAGGAGCTGCAACACTTTTTATAGCCGCTATATCTACTATAGGTGAAATCACTAACGGAAGTAATGCAGTAGCAGGAATGGGCACAACTTCACTTACCCACCACGATGCCATCCAAAATGCTAAGCCTGCAGTTTTAAATGCAGCTGCCGACATTCCTACTGGCGGCTCAGCTAAACAGGTCAGTAACATTACACACGGACCAAGTAATAATAACAGCCACTGTATAAACGGCTTTTTATTGGCGTTATTTTCTAAAATACGTTTTGTCATATTAACAGCCTTTAAAATTTATATTTAAGACCAAGCGCAACACTACTATCAGCATTCTCTTCTAGGTCGAGGTCAGTATATAAAAGGTAAGCGGTAGTTTGCTTATCAAAAATGTAGTCTACACCGGTAGTCCACTGAGTAGCGTCTGATGCTTGACGTAGTTTTGAATCATCTTTTGCAAATTGTACTTTAGGAACCCATTTATCGAGCTTGTAACTTGCACTTAACACATAACCATTCCCTGATTTAGTACCATCAATTGATTCTGAATGTTGGTATAACGCACCTAATTTTAGCTTTTCAAATTTATACACGCCTGCAACACGACTTGCTTTAATGTTATTAAGTGAGTCAACATGGCTAATTGAAATAGAGTAAGGTGTTTTATTTAAACTACGGTCACCATAAATCAGGGTTGCCGCAAATCCTGCTTCGTTATCTTTGTTGTCATCTTTTGGCGCATAGGTAAATGAAAACTGTGCATTGTGCCAGTATTTAGAGGTATAAGTAATGGTGTCGCCTAAGCGGTCTTGTCCGGCAATAACTTGTGAAATATCTGCTTGGGTTTCGTTAAAGTTATCAAGCTTGCCTTCTGAATATTTAAAGCGAGTGTCGTTTCGCCCTACGACCACTTCACCAAAAGCACCTTTTAGGCCAAGATAAGTATTGCGTGCTGCAAAAGGCTCATTGGTATCGTCGTGTTCAAAACCTTTAACTTGAACCTCGTATTTAAATACGGCAGTAAAATACTCATTTAATTTATGGTCCCCTTTAATACCAATACGCGAAAAAGGGGCATCTATTTGTGTGCCTTCATCTGCGTAACGCATAATGCCAGTATCGGTGTTGGCAATTTGTACTTCGGCTTTACCATACACAGTGTAATCTGCAGCAAACGCTGTTACAGGTAGTGTGGCAGCACTGCATAACGCAGCAAGTACTGAACCTTGGAATAGATTATTTTTCATTATGTATCCTAATTATGTGATGTTACTTGTTGTCTACAACTGTAGAGCAAGAACATGACCAACTAGATAATAACAATAAATTTCAGTGACTTAAAAAATAAAACCATGATAAAAAGCTTTAAAATGTGCGGATTTCCACACACTTTAAATACCTACTATCACCATTTCCACCCACTAATCGGTAAACATATCTCGATTAAGGTTATGTTTACTCATTTTATCGTAGAGGGTTTTGCGCGCGATTTGCAACGTTGCCATGGTGTCTTTAATACTGCCATGATTAAGCTCTAAGGCTTCCTCTATTAAAGACTGCTCATAAAAGCTGACCTTTTCTGCAAGGCTTAAGTCCAATGATAACGACGAGCCACTACTGCTTGAGTCACTCTGTGCAAAAGCCAGATCGGGGCCAAGTAGTACCGCTCGTTCAGCCTGGTTTCTTAATTCACGAACATTACCTGGCCAATCATGCGCAAGTAGGCGCTGTTGTAACTCAATATTAAGCGCACCTAAAGGTTTATGAAAACGAGTGGCCGCAATAGAGCTAAAGTGCTTAAACAACAAAGGAATATCGGCTTTTCTATCTCTTAACGCGGGAATGCTGACTTTAACTAAACTCAATCGATAGTATAAATCGGCTCTAAACTCACCTTTTTCTACCAACGAAAGTAAATCGACCTTAGTGGCCGCAACAATACGAATATCAAGGTCAATGGCTTTATTTGCACCAACGGGAGTAACTTTTCGCTCTTCAAGCACCCGTAGTAATTTAACTTGTAGTGACAAGGGAGTGCTTTCAATTTCATCTAAAAAAACCGTGCCGCCTTGTGCAAACTCAAACTTGCCTTTGCGATCTTGTGTTGCGCCGGTATATGCACCACTAACAGCACCAAACAATTCACTTTCTATTAGTTGCTCAGGCACCGCACCACAGTTAATAGCCACAAACTGACAGCTGGAACGGTTACTATGATCGTGTAAATAACGGGCAACCAATTCTTTACCTGTACCAGTTTCACCTTCAATTAATACATCTGCAGGTGTATCAATCACTGTGTTGAGTAAGTTCATCATGTGCTGCATTTTAAGGGTCTCGCCTAAAATGCGCACACCGGGCGCAGAGGTCTTTTCAACCGCACGCTTCAGAGCTCTGTTTTCCATAACTAAAGCACGTTTGTCTGAGGCCCTAGCAATGCAATCTAATAAATTTTCGTTCAGGGGTTTTTCAAATAGATCATAAGCACCTAATTGCATTGCTCTAACCGCTACAGAAACATCGGCATAACCTGTTAAAAATATTACCGGAAGTTCACTGTCAAATGCTTTTACCTGCTCAATAAAAGTTAAACCATCCATGGTGGGCATATTTATATCACTGAGGACAACGCCATAAAAATTGCGACTTAAACGGCTTAAAGCAATACTAGCATCACTAAAGCACTGCACCTCATACCCTTCGAGGGTTAAAAGCTGATTTAACGAATCACGGATCATCGCCTCATCATCAATAACAACCACTTGCTTACAAACAACGGCTTCAATCATTTTTTGGGGCCTCTATGCTTGATAAACTAATAATAAACTGTGCACCGCCTTGAGGACGATTGTGCGCCGTTAAGTAACCATTAAATGAATCAATAATTTGCTTTGATATTGATAAGCCCAGCCCTAAACCATTACTTGACTTGGTACTGTAAAAGGGTTCAAAAATAGATCCCAGCACATGGTGTTCAATACCTGGACCACTATCTAAAATAGAAAGCTTAACGCGCTCCTCAAAACACTCAACATCGAAACTAAGCTCTCGTTTAGGCTCACCTTTCATTGCTTGTGACGCATTGGTGATCACATTAACCAGTACTTGTTCAAATTTTAATGCATCAACCCACACCGTGATCTCTTGCGAAAACTGCGGAGCACTGACGTTCACATCGTCTTGTTTAAGTTGCGGGTGGGTGATCATCAACGCATTGTTTAATAACGCCGACAGTGGATGTGGTCGCAATTGCATTGTCGCCGGCTTACTAAAGTGTTTAAGCTGCGCCACTATTTTATGCACCCGCTCTACCAAATTCTCAATAATAATTAAATTTTCACTTAATGCATTGAGTTTCCCCTTTTTGAGGAAAATTTTAGCGCTTGCCAAATAAGTGTTCATGGCGCTCAGTGGCTGGTTAATTTCATGATTAATACCCGCACTTAGTTGCCCTATTGTGGCTAATTTTGCCGACTGTACTAGTGCTGTTTGCGCTTTTTCAAGCGCTTGGGTGCGCTCTAATACTTCAAGTTCTAAACTGTGACGCGAGTACAGTAATTTTTTATATCCGGCAAAGCGTGCCAATAAGCTATATCCGACAAAAATAAATACCCAATAAAACAACACCAGCCATAACAATCTGGGCACCTGTAATGCATTTATGCTTGAAATATCAACCAATACCGTCATCGTTGCATTTAGGTGTGTCAGTGGTCTTGAAGCGGCAACATATTCATCTTTAGCAATTTTAAATTGCTCAATGCCCTGACTTTTGTAGCGCTGCTGCTTTATTTGTAACGGTTGATGATCTAAGTAAGCACGGCGCTGTTTAATATCGCGGCGTGTAGTAATATCAAGCTCTGTAAACGTGTTTAAACGCCATGCTGGCTCATCTGACATAGCAATAATTTTATCCGCAAGCTGCAAATAAAAATGACTGCCTTTTGAAGTATTTAATAACGAACGATCGTTTTCAAATTTAGCGACATTAATTTTTAGTGCCACAACGCCAATGGCTTTGCCATCTTGGTAAATAGCCTGCGAGAAGTATATTCCGCGTTCTTTCGAGCGTTGTCCAAGAGCAAAGTAGGCGACCTTTTCTCCGGCAAAAGCTTGTTTAAAGTAAGGCCGAAATGCAAAGTTGCTCCCTAAAAACGTATAGTCGGTTTGCCAGTTGCTACTGGCAATAACGTCGCCATGAGTATCTAGTATGTATACATCTGAGGCACCGCTGGCTTGTTGAATATCAGCCAAGTAATTATTAATTGCATTGAAGTGTTGTGATTCATTATTAGTAAAACGAATCAATAAATTATTTTCAGTAAGGAGCTGAGGAATAGCTGCAAAGCGCGCGAGTTCATTATCAATATAATTATTTAATTGAATGACCTGTTGGTCAGCTTGAATTTTAGCTTGGCCTAAATCATAAGCACGGCCAAATGAAAATGTAACCACTAATAACAGCACTAACAGAATACAAGCAAAAATAATTTTTTTAGGGATGGAGAACATAAACGCCTATGACACCAAGGTGCCAATAATAAGTAATAGCCACTATTGTATCGATTTATAGGTCTTTGCAGAAGAAACTTTTTGTTAACAAGTGTATTAAAACTAAAAAACCGTGAAACTAAAAATATCTCACGGTTTAATTCCCTGCAAGGGGATGCTGTTTTAGCTTAATCTACGCTTTTGCAAGCGCTGGCTTGTCTTTGAAGTACTTATACAAACCAATTAATGAGGCTGCGATCCAGAATATTTCAATTACAAAACTCGCTAAGTTAAAGTTATAGCAAAGACTAATAAGTAACAAAATAGCGCCACTTAAATTCATTAAATTATACGTCAAACTTTTTGGCGATACTTTATTTAGTTGCAGTAAAAAAAACGAACCAACCACTAAAAAAGTGCCACTCATACCAACAATATCAAATAAAAGTGCAATCACACGTCTATCCTTTTCCATTTTAAAACCCAACTGACTGGCCCAATCCATGGGGAGGGTTTTTTTCAATCATTGAAACAGCAAAACCAGCGAAGTTTACCAGTGAAAAAAAAGCAAACAAGGGCTTATGTCCGCCTCTTGATAGTTTGGGTTAAATAGCTACTTTATTTAAAAGTGACTTTACCACCTATCATTTTATAAGCTGCAGTTCCTCTTATAGTCGCTGGGCGAGCAAAAGGCCGCTCACAGCCTGGACATACGCATTCAGTATGGGTGTGATCTTGGGTTATTCTTTCTATAAAGCATTTTACTAAAGCACCTTTCCCCCCTTTACGGTATTTGAATAACGGTGCCTTACACGCAGAACAAAATATATCGACCGTTTTTGTAGGCCCTTTTTTATTGGGCTTAGCCATACTTCCTCAATCATTACTTTTTGATTAGTTAATAGCATATGCTATCACATGATAGAAAAGAAATTGATGGGCGTAGGAATTAATAATCAGAGTTATGTTTATTAAGTAATTAGATTAAAAATATTGTGCGATTAAACTTTATTAGCTAAACGTGTTAATTGAGCTGACAGCACATTCATACTAAAGGGCTTTATAATAAACCCTGATACCTTTGCATTAATTATCTTTTTTACAGTCTCAGAGCTGTCTTCACAAGTCACCATAAGTACGGGGAGCTGAGCATGCTCAGTATCCTTTCTAATAGCATCAAGTAGGGTAAGGCCATCCATTTTTGGCATATGTAGATCTGTTATAACCAAATCTATAAGTTGATTTTTAAGTATAGTTAACGCTTGCAGACCATCGGTTGCTTCAACAATGTCTTTATAATCTAACTGCCTCAACATATTAATGAGCACATGTCGCATTAATGGCATGTCATCAACAACTAATATTCTCATACGAATGATTAACCAAAGTAGGTACAAACAAATCTTCATTAAAATGAATTAACAAAAACTGCTATAGGTAGTATTTACATTAGTTAACTAAAGCTGTTGAAGCAAATAATCAGTTTTATTTACACGACGCAAGTTTGATAATTAAGTCAGCATTAGAAATTACCAAACGAAGCTTGAATAAGCTCAGCTAAGCATGCTGGGCTGAGTGTAATTTCAAGTCCTCGCTTACCTGCGCTCACATAAATAGTATCAAAGTCTAATGCGCTTGAGTGTATGTAGGTCTTTAAGCGCTTTTTTTGTCCAAGAGGACTAACGCCTCCCAAAATATATCCTGTACTTGCCTGTACTTTTTGCGGCTCTGCCAGCATTACTTTTTTTACTACACAGAGCTTAGCCAATTGCTTTAAATTAATCTGCTGAGTAACTGGCGTCACAGCAACAATTAGTTGTTGTTCTGAGGTTTCTAACACCAATGTTTTAAATACTTGAGCGCTATTAAGATTTAGCTTTTCAACTGCTTCAAGGCCATAATTAGTATTGTTTACATCGTGCTCATAGCTGAGTATATCAAATTTAATTCGGGATTTTTTTAGCTGTTCTATTGCAGGGGTCATCTGATATTGTCCTTAATAAATTTCTGATAACTTACCATATTAAACAAAAAAACGGCGCTTAAAAAAGCGCCGTTTTTACCTAAGTTCTGTTAACCCTAATAATTACTTAGTCAGGTCATCAAAAAACTTTTTAACGCCATCAAAAAAGCCTTGCTCTTTTGGACGGTTTTTTGAGCTATCTTTGCCCATGCTTTCTTCAAGTTCAGTAAGCAGGTCGCGTTGACGCTCGTTAAGATTCACAGGTGTCTCAATCACCACTTTACAAATTAAGTCACCTTGAGCACCACTACGTACAGACTTAACACCTTTACCACGCATACGGAACATTTTGCCCGTTTGTGTTTCTGAAGGTATTTTAAGTTTCGCACGGCCATCTAATGTTGGCACTTCAATTTCACCGCCAAGGCCTGCTGTAGTAAAGCTAATAGGCACTTCACAGTATAAGTTGTTCGCTTCACGAACAAATATCTTATGTTCACGAACCGACACTTGAACATACAAATCACCTGCTGGTGCGCCGTGCATACCAGCTTCACCTTCGCCAGATAAACGAATACGGTCACCTGTATCAACACCTGCTGGAATTTTTACCGATAGTGTTTTGGTTTTCTCTACACGGCCTTGGCCATGACATTTGTTACAAGGATCTGAAATAATTTGACCTTGTCCATGACATGTTGGACATGTTTGTTGTACGGCAAAAAAGCCTTGGCGCATTTGTACTTGGCCAGCACCGTGACATGTTGTACATGTTTTTGGCTTAGAACCCGCTTTGGCACCGCTGCCATCACACGGGTCACAACTAACCCAAGTCGGTACTTTAATTTCAACGTCTTTACCACGAACCGCTTCTTCTAAGCTTAAATCCATGTTGTAACGTAAATCTGAACCACGCTGCTGGCGAGATTGGCGTCGGCCACCGCCGCCTCCAAAAATATCACCGAATACATCACCAAAAATATCACCAAAATCACCTTGACCGCCACCAAAGCCACCGTGACCACCGCCACCACCTTGTTCGAAGGCAGCATGGCCGTATTGGTCATACATTTGACGTTTTTGCGAGTCAGTTAACACTTCATAAGCGTCCTTTACTTCCTTAAACTTGGTTTCAAGGTCTTTATCACCGGCGGTACGATCTGGATGATATTTCATCGCTAAGCGTTTATACGCTTTTTTTATGTCTCGCTCACTCGCATCTTTGCTTACGCCGAGGACTTCGTAATAATCGCGTTTTGACATATCTATCACACTACTCTTTTCTATGTGCAGCGCTAGCTGCTGGACAAACCGATAAATCATATCGATTTATCATTGAATTTTTAAAGCACTTTACTTGCATCTCTTACATGCAAAAGGCGCGTTAAGCTTTAGCCTACGCGCCTCAGGTGTTCATCCTAACTTAAACACACAATGTAGTCATGGTGTTTTCGGTTAGCGAGAAGCGTTAGTAACAATTACTTGTCGTCTTTAACTTCTTCGAACTCTGCATCAACAACATCGTCGTCTTGCTTAGCAGACTGTTGTTGCTCTGCACCGGCATCACCACCCGCTTGTTGTGCTTTAGCTTGGGCAATTTCCATTAGTTTTTGAGACTTTTCAGCAAGTGCTTGTGTTTTAGCTTCAATTTCTGCTTTGTCGTCGCTCTTAATAGCGCCTTCAAGGTCAACAACAGCCGCTTCAATCGCTTCTTTGTCTTCGCTTGGTAATTCATCACCCGCTTCTTCAATTTGTTTACGTGTACCGTGAACAAGTGCGTCAGCTTGGTTACGTGCAGCTACTAACTCTTCAAACTTTTTATCGTCTTCAGCATGTGCTTCTGCATCACGAACCATTTTTTCAACTTCTTCGTCACTTAGACCTGAAGATGCTTGAATAGTGATTTTTTGCTCTTTACCTGTGTCTTTATCTTTAGCAGATACATGTAAGATACCGTCAGCATCCACATCGAATGTTACTTCGATTTGTGGTGTACCACGTTGTGCTGGGCGAATACCTTCTAGGTTAAATTGACCTAGAGATTTATTGTCGCTTGAACGTTTACGCTCACCTTGTAGCACATGAATGGTTACCGCAGACTGGTTATCTTCTGCTGTTGAGAATGTTTGCGATTTCTTAGTAGGAATCGTGGTGTTTTTCTCAATCAGTGCCGTCATTACTGAACCCATCGTCTCAATACCTAGAGATAATGGTGATACGTCTAGTAATAGTACGTCTTTCACGTCGCCAGCAAGTACACCACCTTGAATCGCTGCACCTACTGCAACTGCTTCATCAGGGTTAACGTCTTTACGTGGCTCTTTACCGAAGAATTCCGCTACTGTTTTTTGAACAAGTGGCATACGAGTTTGACCACCCACAAGAATGATATCGTTGATATCGTTCACAGATAGGTCTGCATCAGCAAGTGCGCGTTTAAGCGGTTCAATTGACTTAGTTACTAAGTCTTCAACTAGTGACTCAAGCTTAGCACGTGTTAGTTTAACATTCATGTGCTTAGGGCCTGACGCATCAGCGGTTACATACGGAAGGTTAACTTCTGTAGATTGTGCTGATGAAAGCTCAATTTTTGCTTTCTCTGCTGCTTCTTTAACACGTTGCATAGCAAGTGGGTCAGTTTGTAAATCAATACCTTGATCTTTCTTAAATTCAGCTACTAGGTAGTTGATAACACGGTTATCGAAATCTTCACCACCTAAGTGAGTGTCACCGTTAGTCGCTAGAACTTCAAATGTGTGCTCGCCTTCAACTTCATCAATTTCAATGATTGATAAATCGAAAGTACCACCACCTAAGTCATATACCGCTACTACGTTTTCGCCACGGTTTTTATCCATACCGTATGCAAGCGCTGCAGCAGTTGGCTCGTTAATAATACGTTTTACTTCAAGACCCGCGATACGACCCGCATCTTTGGTTGCTTGGCGTTGTGAATCGTTAAAGTATGCTGGCACTGTGATTACCGCTTCAGTTACTTCTTCACCTAAGAAGTCTTCAGCTGTTTTCTTCATTTTTTTCAGTACTTCAGCAGAGATTTGTGGTGCAGCGCGTTTTTCGCCGCCCGCTTCAACCCATGCGTCGCCATTATCAGCTTTGATAATTTTGAAAGGCATGATGCCGATATCACGTTGTACTTCTTCGTCTTCAAAACGACGACCAATTAAACGCTTAATTGCAAACAATGTGTTTGTTGGGTTAGTTACCGCTTGACGTTTTGCAGGTTGACCTACTAACGTTTCACCGTCTTGCGTGTAAGCAATAATAGACGGGGTTGTGCGATCGCCTTCCGCATTTTCAATAACACGTGCTTTGTCACCATCAAGTACTGCAACACAAGAGTTAGTAGTACCTAAATCGATTCCAATAATTCTACCCATGAATCTTCTCCAACTTCTAAATTCGTTAATACGTTCGATGACTAGTTAATAGGGATGCTACAAACTTAATTCAACTGTAAAAATGAAAAAAAATTCATTTTTTTTAATTTATTTACTAAATAACCCTAAAAAGAGTAAGGATTGCTCATTTTTTGTTATTTAAGAGGACCTTTATTATCTGGTCTGATGAGTTTGTGTGTGATATAAATTTAGTAAATAACATCAAAAGGACATTATTTGTGCACTTTGAACAATTATTACAACTCGCCTCTCAAGTAAGTCAGAAAACAGGCCCAGAAACCAATACTATGCAGTTCCCTGCTAATTGGTGCCAAGGTAGAACGGCTTTTGGCGGACTCTCTGCGGCGCTTCTTTATCAAGCAATGCGCAATAAAGTTGATTCAACAAGACGACTGCTTTCTTTAAGCACAAACTTTGTAGGCCCTTTGTTGGCTGAAAAGCCATTTTCTTTGTCGGTAGAAATATTACGTGAAGGGAAAAGCAGCACCCAAGTGCTCGCCAAAGCAATTCAGGATGATTCAGTATGCGTAATTGTGCAGGCCTGTTTTGCTAAAAATCGTAATTCATCAATTAATGTACCGGTATCAAAGTCGCTAAGCTTACACCCTGTGAACGAACGTCACTGCTTAGGGTTTGTGCCTGGGCAAATGCCAGAGTTTTTTCAACATGTTGATTTGTGCCCTCAACAAGGAGCCATGCCGTTTAGCAGTGCTGAGACCTCTCATTTAGGTGGTTGGATGCGTTTTAAACATACGCCAGAAGAAATTACTGAAGCCCATGTTATTGCCCTTACTGACGCATGGCCGCCAACATTGCTGCAAATGTTTAAACAACCAGCACCGGCAAGTAGCATGTCGTGGTATTTAGAGTTTGTACAAGCGCCTAACTTAGCGCCAGGTGAATGGCTGGGGTTTGAAGCAATCACTCATCATTCAAAAGATGGGTATGGTCTTGAAGATGGCTGTATTTGGTCGCAATCAGGAGAGCTTATAGCCTTAACTCGCCAAACCGTGGCGTTATTTGATTAACAACTAAAAACGAGTGAAGTCGCGCTGGGTATATTGTTTATCTAAATTAAGCATTATGGTGCGATATTCACCGCTTTGAATTATGTTGGCCAAGCCTTTGTCAAACTGCTGTCTCAGCATATCATTATTAAAGTACGCAGGCCTTGCCGCAGATGGAAAAATAGCATGGATAACAAAATCTTTTGTGGCATTGGTTTTTTGATATTCCTTTAAGTAGTAAAGGAATATGCGTCTATCGAGAATAATCGTATCAACCCAGCCTGCCATTAAATGGTGTATCTGCGCTTGTTGATTAAGTACTTCTTCGTACCCTCTCAAGTTCTCTAAGTTGTGGCCAAACTCTTTTGGTAAATAAGCGGGTGCGTTTTGAAATGCTAAAACGCTTTTAGTGGCCAGATCGTAAATCGTATTAATAGTGAAGTTACTCTTTTTAAGACTCACCACTACATTCTCATAACTGACAACAGATTGGCTTCGATATATGCCAGTAATTAAAATACCCGAATAATTTAATGCAATATCGACATGCCCTCGGTTCAATAAGGCATCGGCACGCTGATTTGACATATATTGCACATCAACCTTATTTATATTTTGGTTACTAAGTGCTGCTTTTACAATCTCGAGCTGAATACCTGAATCATTTTCACTTATTACATAAGGTGCAACTGTAGGGTTAGCAGCAATAGTAACTCGCTGCTGATTAATACCTTTAACAAAGGCCAAGCTATCGCCACATAAACACACTAAGGCTAATAAAAATACCACTTTCACACTATCACCTAATCCGTTTTTATTTTCAGTTGTTGGGGTTACTTTTCTTATTATATTGTTAGTAATTTAGCCGCAGTGTTTGTATTTAGCTATTAATTATAGCAATATTTAAATTATTGAATTAACTATAAGCTAACATTTTGCAAACTGCCTGCCCAAGCTGTGATCTTATCATTGATATTCCCGACATTGATGCAAAGCAAGTCGCACTGTGCCCTCGCTGCAACCATAAGATTCGCGGTATTAATGTTAATAATGACATCGAAATAGTCGCCCTGAGCCTCAGCGCACTGCTGATGTTGCTCAGCAGTATGTTTTATCCATTTATTTCTTTTAGTAGCAACGGTATTACCCAAACGATTACCCTACCTGACGCTGCTCGTATTTTATTTAATTATGATAGTGACCTACTTGGCCTATTTATTGATATTAGCATTATTATTTTACCTATGAGCTTGCTCATTATTTTAATCCCATTGCACTTAGGAGCACTTAAAACACTTCCGCAAGCAATTGCAAGAAGACTATTAAAATTTACCCTGGCACTTGAACCTTGGATCATGTCAGAAATATTTTTGATTGGTGTTTTGGTTAGTATGGTTAAAATAATGTCATTAGCTGATGTTAGTTTTGGCACTAGCTTTTTTGCCTATGTGGGATTTGTAGTTTTATATGTTAGTGCGTTAACACGGTTGAATCGTGCCCGGTTATGGTCTCAGGTAAGCCCTGCAACTCGACTTGAAGGTAGTGCTGGCATAGAGCGTGCGATAGATGACAATATAAAAGCCTGTCATGTTTGCCACCAACTAAGTATCGAATCCACCTGCCCTCGTTGTCATAGCAAAACATATTTAAGAAACCCCTACAGCGTACAAAAGGCAGCGGCATGGTTAGTTACTTCACTCATTTGTTATATCCCGGCAAATTTACTGCCCATTATGTACACTATTAGCCTAGGAGATGAAACTCCTGCAACCCTTATTTCCGGTGTAATTACCTTATGGAATAGTGGCTCGTACCCTATTGCGCTGATTATATTTTTTGCAAGTGTAGTGGTGCCATTAGCCAAGGCGCTTATTTTAAGCTTTTTGTGCATTATGGTTACAAAGCCTGCCAACCTTTATACAAAAGGTTACACAAAAGTGTACCAACTAACTGAATTTATAGGAAAGTGGTCTATGATTGATGTATTTGTTGTGGCTATATTAGTCGCACTTGTGCAGTTAGGAAACTTAATGTCGGTTATACCGGGTTTAGGCATCGTCTTTTTTACTGTTATGGTATTATGCCAAATGATGGCAGCACACGCATTTGACCCTCGTTTACTGTGGGATTCACCTAAAAATAAAAACGCAGAGAATAAAGCATGACTAAAACAGCCAACGTAGCACAAAAAACACGGATTTCTGCGATTTGGATTATTCCAGCGGTTGCCTTATTTGTTGGTATTTGGATGCTTTATCAGTATCAATTAAATAAAGGGCAAACAATCTACATCACTATGCCGCAAGCCGAGGGCATTATTGCTGGTAAAACAGAAATTAAAGTGCGTAGTGTAAAAATAGGTCAAATAGATCATATACGCCTTTCCGACAGCCAAGACAGCGTAATAGCTCGGGCACAAATAGATAAAAATTACGATAATTTACTTACCGAAGATGCCAGCATTTGGGTTGTAAAACCTCGCATAGATGAAACCGGCATTACTGGTATGAGTACTTTACTTTCAGGGGTTTATTTAGAGTTTTCACCAGGCGAGAGCAAACAATTAAAGAAGCAGTTTAAACTTCAAGAAGAGCCTGCATTAATAGGCAAAGATGTACAAGGTGGACGCTTTAAGTTGCTCAGTTACAATGCAGAAGTACTCGATGTGAGTACTGGCATATTTTTTAAAAACTATAAAATAGGCCAAATAGAAACCGCCACCTTTGATTGGAAAAACCAAGCAATGCAATACGGTATTTTTATTAAAGCTCCCTACGAGAACTTGATCACCTTAAACTCTATTTTTTGGGTTAACTCAGGAATAGAAATAGATCTTTCTGCTGATGGCATAAATATTAACACCGGTTCACTGAGCAAGTTATTAAAAGGTGGTATTTCTGTTGGTTTGCCTGACCAGCAAGCTCCCGGCGATTTGGCAAAAGACGGTCATAGCTTTTCTTTAAGTCAAAGTTACAAACAAGCTCTAGAAGAACGCTTTTATGACTTTGATTATTACCTTATCGAATTTGAACAATCCATTCGTGGGTTACGTGTAGGTGCGCCAGTAGAATATCGCGGTACACGCATAGGTACTGTAGTTGAAGCTCCCGCGAACGTAATAATAGATGGCAAACCCGCTCACTTTCGTGCTAAAAACACCGCTGTCCCTGTATTGATCAAAGTGGAATATGGACGTTTATACCACAACAACGCCTTAGCTAAAGAGTATTGGAAATCAAGCATAATCGAGTGGATAAAAAATGGTATGAGGGCATCATTAAAGCCAGGGAATTTGTTAACCGGTGCAGTTTATGTTGATTTTGACTTTTATACCGACACCCCTAAAAGCGAGCTTAAAAAGCTTGCTCAATATGATGTATTTCCTAGTGTATCGAGCGGGATAACCGTGCTTGCTGACCAAGTGTCTGATGTACTGAATAAGGTAAATAATTTAAAAATTGAAGACAGCTTGGCAAAAATGCAAACAACCTTTAGCGAGTATCAGGCATTGGCCAGCGAGATGCGCATATTATTAAGTAAACCTGATACCCAAAATTTACCCGGTGACTTTAATCGTAATCTCGAAAAAATAACCAAAAGCATGGAACAGTTTGAAATAACCATGCGCCAATTCGATAAAACAATGGCAAGCTACCAAGCAGGATCTCAAATGCACCACCAGCTTGAACAAACACTGCTACAAATTAAACGTTTATCTGAAGAATTCCAACCACTTACTCGTGGTTTAAACGAACAGCCTAACATGCTCATTTTTGATAAGTCACTGCCTAGTGACCCGCAACCGAGGAAACAATAATGAAAGCACTATTTTTACTTTTAACAAGTGTGCTCTTTATCAGTGGTTGTAGTTCGGCTATTCAAACTGCAACTCAATATTACCAGTTTGAGCAACCCATTAATGACTCTTCTCGTAATGTGCAAGATACACAGGCACAACTCAGAGTGCAAACAGTTACCTTAAGAGGGGCATTGAATAATCGGGGTATTGCGATGAAAGTAGATAGTAATCAAACTCATGCTGCTAATTATCATCTATGGGGGGAATCACCAGATGTTATGCTGAGTGCCAGCGCGCAGCAAACATTATTTAATACCATGACCAACTGGATGGTTATTAAAGGGTTGCCGGTCATTACCGACCAACAGCAACAAACATTTTACGAATTAGAATACGAACTACACCACTTTAACGGTGATCTGCAAGGTAATGCAGATATTTCAGGGCTATGGCGTTTATACTACACTCACCCAGAATCAGGTAGACGTTTACTAAGCATCCATAATTTTTCATCTGTTATGCCAATCGATGATGATGGCTATGATTCATTGGTGGCGACTCTTGAAAAAATGTGGCAACAAATCAACATTCTTGCGGCAAAAGAAATTGAAAAAACAAGACTCAATCATAAATAAACACTTTGATGGTGGTTTTATCAGCATTAGTGACTGCCTTACCCACCTCAGTAAAACCTAGTTTATATAGTACATTTTGAGATCCTAAATTAGCCGTTGAAGTAATTGCGCATACATCTTTTATACCTAATTTATGTCTGTTATTTAAAAGTATTGTAGCTGCTTCAAAAATATATCCCTTTTTTTCAAAGCCGTCTTTTAACGCAAACCCTAAATCGGGATGTTGCATAGTCGCTCGCTGATAAAAACCAACAATACCAATAACCGTTTCATCATGAAGTGTGATTATATAAGGCCCAAAACCGTGTTCTTTGTGGGCAGATATAAAACTGTCTTTGATGTATTTTTTAGCGTCGTCTAAAGTGTAAATACCTTTATCACCAATGTATTTAATAAAGTTGGCCTGATTAACTAACTTAAGTAACTCCGCCGCATCTGCTATTTGTGCGAAGCGTATAAGTAAACGTTCAGTTTTAAAAGCAATATTCAAAATAACTCCTTGGTGTCCAATACTATAATTTAACGACATTAAAAAAACCCAGTCAACAATGACTGGGTTTTTTGGTTTTAGAGTAATTTCAAACTTACTTTTGCAATTTTATATCGCTGTAGTAAGCATCTAAACTCGTCACTTTAGTTTGATTTGGCAAATCAGCAAACTCGCTATCACTAAACTTAGTGCCGCGTAGCTGCACATTTAAACGTGCTGCTTTTGGGTTTAACATTGTTTGCTGGTAGTAATCTTTAATATCAGCAAGCGTGACTTTTTCCACCTCTGCAATTAATTTTTGTCTTGAATCAAAATCAAAGTTTTCACGATACCAATCGTTAATCAATGGACTCATTTCGTCGCTTAAATTCTTTGGCTGTTCTTTTAACGAAACCAAAGTTGCATTTTTAAGCTGTGCAAATGTTTCCTCACTCATGGCATTAAGCTCAGAAGCGTACTCTTTTTTAAACTTGTCAAAGCGCACTTGAATGTCTTTCGGCCCTTTCACTGGTGTTTGAATAAATAAACCAATACCTGAGTAATCTTCAATAGGACGCGCTAATGCGCCTACTGCATAAGCAAGTTGCTCTTCAGTACGCATTTTATCAAACGCGATTGTTCTAAAGTGACCTTGCAATACAGCTGCCTGTGCTTTTTGTTTGTAACCAGGAGTTGGGTGAATGGTCATATCGACCACAGCTACATCGGCGACATCAATATCTTTGTGTAATACACGCGCTTCACCCGGTTGCGGTAACCACGCTTTACTGCGTGCAAACTCCGTTTGAGTATGTTTGCTTGGTAAGATAGCCGCTAACTCAGCAGCAATAGCATCAATGTCTTTTTGGTTGTAGTTACCGTAGCTAAATACACGTAAGTTATTATTCGCTAAGGTGCTTTGCTTTAAAGCGTGTAAATCAGCAAGCGTTAGTGTTTTTGCAGCCTTAATTAGCGCTTCTGTATCGAAACTGCCAGTACGAGTCAGCTTTGAATACTCACCAAATGCTTGTGCATAAGGGAACTGTTTTTGCTGATTCAGTAAATCTCGCTGATAACGGTCAATCGCTTGATTAAACGCTTGTACTGAAATTTCAGCATCAAACCCAGCTAACGCTTGTTTAAGTAAAATATCTTGTTTATCGGTAAAACCACTTAACGATAGCACCAATCCATTACTTGAGCTTAAATTAACGTTCATGCCAGCAATGGCAGCTTCAGTTCGTAACTGACTTAATTGAGTGTTATACAGATCAGCCCAAACAGAATAAAGTACGGTTGAGTTAATATCATGCAAACCTGTTTGCGTGTTGATATACACCTCAACTAAACCTTTAGGCTGCTCTGCAAACTGCTGACTTGCTTGGCGCCAAATTTTTACGCCGTTTTTATCATAGCTAAGCTCAGGATGCTTCTGCTCTTTAAAAGCTTGCGTTTTAATAGCAAAACTCTCTGGTAGTAAATTGTTAACACTTGGTAATGCTAAATTAAAATCACTTGGTTTTTCCCAGCTGGCAATTTCTGTATCGCTAATATCGTTAATTTTATATTTGCCATCGTAAAAATGCAGCTCAGAATCTGTATCTTCCTGTTGAGAAATATACCAGATGCGAAGTGTATCGGCATTAAGTTGCTTAAGTACATTGTTCACCGCATCAGCATCAAATTGAGCATAGTAGTACGGTGCGTTTATAGCATGATTTAACGGGTAATCTTGCATGCTTTGAGTCAACGCACTGACATAGTTAAACTCATCGCCCTTTTCTAAAAATTTAAACTGATTATTTAAAGAGGTGCGAATTTCATTAAAGTACTTACTATTAACGCCCTCACGCTTAATCAAGTCAATGTATTGCATGATTGTCGCGACAATTGATTCGCGGTTTTTCATACCCTCATCAGTCAGCTCTATATTCACGTTCAAAGAACCGTAGTTGCCATATTGATTTGGAGAGGCAGAGGCTGATAACTGAGATACCCAACCTTTATCACGTAATATTTGCGCTGGACTACCTGGCATTTCATTACTAAGTAAATAGGCAACAAAGCGATTAGGTTTTACTGCAAATTCATTTTGGTTATTAGTAATTGTGAAATCGAGTTGTAATTGTTTTACGTCTTCATTTGGTGAGTAAAAAACACGTTTACCACCTGCATTATCAAAATCTAAGCTAGCTGTAACACTTGGCTTTTCAATATTTTTATTTTCAATGTCAGCAAAGTATTTTTGTGCTTTTTTCTGCATTTCTGAAATTGGTAAGTTCGAAATAAGCGCCACTTTCATAATATTTGATGAGTAATATTTATTATAAAAATCAACCGTTTCTTTGTGTAATGAACTATCAGCTTTATCGCCTAGGGTTTCAAGGTTACCAATTAAGAATCGGTTAGCCGGATGATCACCCATCATTTTACGTGCAAGTTTAAATTGGCCGAAAAAGTCCATTTCACGACGCATTGACCATTCAGCATTTACTGCATTTTTTTCTTTTTCTGTGTATTCTGGGTAAAGCTTAGGGGCTTTAAAAAAGTCTGAAAAGCGGTCTAAGCCTTCATCAAACGCATCGTTATTAATTTTAAACATGTAGTTAGTAATATCGAGCCAAGTGTAAGCATTATGCGCGCCGCCGTTTTTAGTCATAAAATCGGAGTACCCTTTAGTGTCTGGGTATCGCTCCGTACCTAAAAACAACATATGTTCTAGGTAATGCGCCATGCCTTGTTGGCTCATTGGGTCGTGTAACAGACCTACACCTACACTAAGTGAAGCCGCTGATTTTTCTGCGCTTGGATCAGAGACTAAAATCACTTCAATATCGTTAGCAAGTTTCAAGGTTTTATATTCACGATTATCGTTAGGGCTTACAACGAGCGTGGGTGATAAAAGTGAGGTTTGTGGTGATTGAGAAAGAGTGGCGGTATTTGAACAACCGCTTAATATTGCTAGTGCAATTGCACTTAAGCCGATGATGTGTTTCATTTTAGTTTTATCCGTTATCGTAGAATAGGGTATTAGCGTTTTAAAAAGACTAAATCAGCTATAAACTACCACTATCAATTAATACTATGCTACTAATTAGCACTTAATTATGTAACACATTGTGAATAACAATCGAATACTCAAAGAAAATAATAAGGTAAGTTATGGAAAAGATAATAATAATGGCCATGTTTGTGCAGGTAACACTTTCATTAGTTGTTATGGTGATTATGGGAAAACGTCGTTTTGCAGCGGCTAAAAATAAACAAATACAGTTAAGCGACTTTGCTGCTATGCGCCTCGATAATGCAGGCGATCATGTGAGAGTAGCGGATCGTAATTTTAGCAATCAATTTGAAATACCTGTGCTTTTTTATGCGGGATGTTTACTTGCTTTACAGCTTAATATGGCAAGTGTCCCTATCGCAGTATTGGCGTGTATATTTGTAGCCACACGCATTATTCATAGCCTCATTCACCTTGGTAGTAATCATTTAAGAGCCCGTTTTAGAGTATTTTTACTAGGCTGCTTATCTGTATTTGTAATGTGGTTTTTGCTATTGCTGGGTGTACTTTTAAACTAAAAAATAACAGCGAATTTAATAATTCGCCGTTATTTTTTTAAAGTTTACTTAGCACGTTTTAAGCGAGGTGCTACTAGCAATAGTGCACCTAATAACCATGCCATACTGCCACTAGAGTCTGACGTTTTTGGTGGTGTAACTTCAACGTTATCAATTAATGTATTCTCTTTTGGTGTTAAGTTTTGTGCTGAATTAGGATCATCATCAAGCACAACCACACTTTGAATTGATACCAAGTTTTCATTACTAATGATTAAGTTTTCATCTGAACATTGCTCTTTAGTAACACCAACTAATGGCACCTGAGAACAATGAACTAAGGCAGCAATTTTATCTAAGGTTTCTTGGCTTTGCGCAGTGACTTGTCCGAATACTGTAAATCCACCATTTTGCAAATCTAAGTTTTGGCTATTATCACTCATGTTAAAAAACCATTGGCTAGTAGCGCTGTTTTCATTACCGCCCTGCTTTGCCATAGCAATTGTCCCTTTAACGTTTGAATAAACAGGTTCGTTTATTACCGCAGGCTTAGTTGTAATTGGATCCATTTCATCAGAAAAAGTAAAACCCCCTCCTTGAATAACAAACTTATCAACAGAGCGATGTATAACCGTTTGATTGTAGGCGGCATCATCAACATAACTTAGGAAGTTTTCTACTGTTTTAGGTGTTTGTTGATCAAACAAGTTAATTTCTATCGTTCCTTGGCTCGTCTGCATTTCGACTATGGTTGCTACGCTTGAAAAACTTGCTGCAGTTAAAATTGACGCTAAGATAAGCTTCTTCATTATTTTTCCTATTTTTTATTGTCATTAGGCGTCATAGAGTAGTGTTATTCATTTTATAAATCGATACATAAGTACTTAACGCTACAATTCATAGCAAATCGATTACACCATAGTTACAACTGTTTACATTTTAATTTTAAACATGTTATGGGTAGTTAATTGCCTGAGTGCCCTAGTGTGCATCACGGTTACTCTTTCTAATGAATTTTAAACCTAGCAAGATACTTAAAAAGCCCCTTATCAATCACTTTTTTTTTGTTATTATCAACTCACAAAGTGATAGGAGTAATATAATGACTAACAACACGACTATTTGTGACTTTGGACTACACCAAGGTGAACCTTACACCCAATTGCCCGTTAGCTTTTTGAAGTGGATGATTGATGTTAATCATCAAAAATCTCAATATGCACGAGATGAACTAGCACGAAGAAACAGAGTTGTAGAACAACAGCGTGAAGCCTCGCTGGCTGAAAAAACATAAAGAAGTGCGTTTTTTTAACCTCGAACTAGTTTAAACTAGCCACCTACTAGATTGAGCTTTTATTCATCGATAGGTATTTTATGCGTACACTTATTTTTCTTGTTTTTTTCCTTGGTTTATCTGGCTGTGCCAGCGACTCTGTCAATAAACCTGCAGCACAATATTTAACAGTTCTTCATACTAATGATAACCATGGTCGATTTTGGCATAACGAAAAAGGCGAATATGGTATGGCTGCGCGTAAAACCTTAATTGACCAGCTAAGAGCAGATGCAAAGGCACAAGGACATCAGGTGTTATTATTATCAGGTGGCGATATTAATACCGGTATCCCTGAATCAGACCTGCAATTTGCTGAGCCCGATTTTAAAGGCATGTCGAAAATTGGCTATGACGCAATGGCATTAGGTAACCACGAGTTTGATAATCCATTAAGTGTATTAAAACAACAACAGCAATGGGCTAACTTCCCTCTTTTATCTGCCAATATTTTCGATAAACAAACTAACGAAACTATTTTTGAGCGCTATAAAATATTTAACAAAGGCGGCTTAACCATTGCCGTTATTGGTTTAACAACCACAGACACTGCTAAAATTGGTAACCCGCAATACATTGGTCACTTAGATTTTAAAGATCCGGTTGAAATAACCGCCTCACTTACACAAACATTAAAAACAAAATATAACCCTGACATTACCATTGCGGTAACGCATATGGGCCATTATGTAGATGCTAATTATGGGATCAATGCCCCTGGTGATGTCACACTTGCTCGTTCTTTAGATAAAAACGCCCTTGATATGATTATTGGTGGCCATTCCCAAGAGCCAGTGTGTATGGCTGCTGAAAATGTTACTGATGAGCACTTTAAACCGGGTTTAGCCTGTAAACCAGATCAGCAAAATGGAACATGGATAATGCAAGCCCATGAATGGGGCAAATATGTGGGAAAAGCGGAGTTTAAATTGGAAAGTGGCCAATTATCACTGCTCAGTTATCAATTATTACCCGTTAATTTATACGTAGATAAAAAGCAAAAAGACGGGAGCGTAAAATCCGTACTTTCAGCAAATTACATTAAACCAGATCCAGAACTGCAAACCTTTTTAGCGGCGTACCAACAAAAAGGAGCAAAGCAAATTGAGGGTAAAATTGGCTTCGTCAATGACAGACTTGAGGGAGATCGCAACAAAGTACGCTTTGAACAAACAAACCTTGCGCGCGTCATCATCCAAGCACAAATGAACACCGTGGGTGCGGATTTTGGTATTATTAGTGGTGGCGGTGTTCGCGATAGCATTAATGCAGGTGACGTGAGCTATAAAGATATACTTAAAGTACAACCTTTCAAAAATCGTGTCGCCTATATCGACTTCAAAGGCAGTGATATTTTAACCTATTTAAACGTTGTGACACGTTTTCCACCCGACTCTGGGGCTTACATGCAATATCATAACTTAGCATTTGAATTGAAAGGTGAGCAGGTAACTAACGTGTTCATTGCTGGAAAACCGCTTGATATAAGCAAAACATACCGCATGAGTATTAATGAATATAACGCTTCAGGTGGCGATAGTTATCCAAAAATTACACAAATGGCAGGTTTTGTAAGCACTGATGAAACTGACTCGCAAGCTTTAAAGCGATTTTTTGCTGAACATAGCCCCGTTGATGCTCGTGAATTTTCACCTAAATAATCTAATGTGAACAGCGAAGAGTGTCATTAAAATGCTAATGACACTCTTCATTAAACTTTATGTGAGAGCAAAGCTAGTTAATCAAACATTTCAGCCCACAAATCACTCACCCTAAACGATAAAACTAAATTACTTTCCTATTATTTCTATATTGCCTTGGCTAACATTTACTAAGCCATAGCTGTGCATCCGTGAACGAGAGCCCTCTCCAAATGCCTTTGGCGGATAATACAACTCCTTCTGCTCTGGGCAATCATTTAATACATCATCTAGCGCCGCACGTATTTCGCTTAAGGTTTTTTCTAAACTGTTATTAAAGTTTGGCCGTTTTCTAATAGTATGCCCGAGTTCAACTAACCGATAAAAGTACTTATTTGCAAGTTCTAGCAACTCCTCGGGCACATTTTTATTATGGTTAAGTTTAACCTCTGGATTATTAGTACAAAATTCAACAAGTGCTAAATAAAAACATAGTGGCTTATTTGCTAAGGCTACTTGTTGCTCAGGATAATAACTATTGGATAATGTTTTACTTTTTAAATCAATCACGAGTGTTAATGACTTTGATTCTGGGGCAATTGAGTCTTGCTCAGTACCTAGTTTTTTATTTTTTTGATAAGTAATACTCTGCTTCATCATGAACATAAGTAATACACTAATACCAAAAAGTAGTATATAAATAGTCACTACAGCAGCCGAAAAATATGCTTGCTTTAAAGATAAAACAATAAACACCACGCTATTATTACTATTTAGTTTTCGAATAAACTCATCGGCTTTCAAGGGTAAGTTAAACTCGTGCTTTGGCACTATCGAAATCACCTGTATACCCGTACCTTGAATCTGAGCATTTACTGTTTGAATATAATGCTGTAAAGCCGCTTTATTACCCGAGTGCTTAAGCAGCTCATTTGATAAATCGAGCAAAGGTAAGTCTAAAGCGATTTGTTTTTCTATTTGGGTTATTTGTAACTTGTTTACATGTTGCTGTTTATGTGTTGTTGAAATATAAAACACGACAGAAAAAACGATGAATAATATAAAAACACCTAATGACAATACAAGCTTTCTCATTGCGACTCCCCTATAAAGGTAACGGGGTAATTATTACATTGCCAATATGGCTCAACATCTTGATAGTATCGAAACGATTGTTCTTTAGACATACTTAGTAAGTGAGACTGCACAGCACATAGTAAATCGGTATTGTTATGCTGCATTTTTAAGTACCAACGGGTACCTGCAACATTACTGCTTATAGGGGTAATATAATTTTTTGAGAAGCGCTTACTATCATTTTCTCTCCAAAAGGAGGCAATAAGATCAACTTGCCCGTTCGCCAATAATTCCCTCAATTCATTATGTGAGCTGGCATAGGTTATTTTTAGCTGAGCAATATTAAGCCCTAATTGCTTAAATGTTTGTTTTGGTAAAATATGCCCAGAGCGGCTAGTTGGATAATCTAGCAGGCCTATTCTTTTGTCTAAAAAATACTGTTTAGTGATCAGTGGCTTTTCTTTTGAAGATATAAAGAACGCGGTGTAATCTGAAAAGCCCACCACGGGTTGATAATTGTAAGTAGTCTCAGCTCTAAACGCTTCCATAATATTATTTTTAGCTAAAATTAAATCCGCAATACCTTTTCCTACAAACTCTAAGCTATCCACTGTTCTGTAGCCCCAATAACCAATCACAGACCCATATTGCTTTGCCACGACTTTATCGTCACACAGGTTTTGAGTGAGCAATTGAGCAACATACTTTGAGGGGGTAAATACTATAAGCTGATTTTGATTAGCTGTTGTCGTTGTTTGACATGTCGTTGATGTTTTTATCATCACAGGAAAGACTATTTCTTTTTCACCCACAACTAAGTGACCTGCAAACCAACTAAACAACAGTGCTATAAACATAAATGTAACAATTGCCGTTTTATGCAACATTAACTTTTTAATATTCAAAAAACACCGATTTAAAATAGAGTAATAACTCATTTGAACAATTTTAATTACTTATTACAATAGGTAATTTTACCCATTAAATTCAATATATTGATCTTAAAGAAAATTAAATAGGAAAGTATGAATTTTATTGAGTCCTTTCTATCATGATGAAAAATGAGGACAATTGACCTTATAAGCTTTTACAAATTAGATATCACACTTACTAGGATGCCTCGATGCAGATAAATGTAAAATATTCGCTTTCATTAACACTATTAATTAGTGCAATATTTGCAAGCACAGACTGTAATGCTTGGGGGCAAAATGGCCACCGCGTCGTTGGGAAAATTGCAGAGTCGCACATAAGCGAAAACACTAAAGCTGCACTTATTCCTTATCTTAATGGTGAATCTTTAGCACAGGTTTCAACATGGCCAGATGAAATGCGCTCTGCACCAGGTGATTTTTGGCAAAAAAAATCATCACGCTGGCACTATATTAACGCAGATGACGATGCAAAATTCAGCTTTAACCACGAACACACTGAACATAAAGAATCAGTAACAAACATATTAGAAGGCATTCACTATTCAATTAAAGTATTGAAGGATGACAAAGCAAGCCTTGCAGCCAAGCAGTTTAGTTTACGCTTTTTAGTGCACTTAGTCGGCGACAGCCATCAACCATTTCATGCAGGTAGGGCTGAAGATAGAGGCGGTAATCGCATTAAGGTTTCTTTCTTCAACCAACAAACCAATCTTCATAGCTTGTGGGATACTAAGCTAGTAGAAAATGAAAATTTATCTTTTACTGAATATGCTCAATTTATAAATACCAACAACAGCGAACTAATTAGCGAGTATTTACACAGTACGCCAACAAGTTGGCTTGAAGAGTCACATAACCTTGCTTTACAAATATACAAATCAACAGATGAGAATATTAGCTACGACTATATTTTCACTAACACCCCTATTGTGAAAACCCGCTTGCAACAAGCTGGTATTCGCTTAGCTGGATTGTTAAATACATTATTTGATCCTACTAACAAGAAATCAAAAATGGCTTTAACACAGCAAATCAAAAAATAAATTCAGTTTCTAACTTAAATCATCTAAATGGGAAATCAACATTATGACTAAGCTTCGCCTTTCGAAATTAACTGGAGCAGTAATTCTTGCTCTAGGAGTTTCAACAAGCGCTATGGCTGCTGACACCTCGTCTGCAATGCGTGGTAAAATAACCACACCTTCAGGTGCGAGCGCTGCAAACGTTAAAATTAAGGTAGTTCATCAGCCTACCGGCACAATCAGTGAGCTAACCACCAATGAAAGTGGTACTTTTATAGCCAATGGTTTACGTGTTGGTGGACCATATACAGTGATCATCGACTCTGATACGTTTAACGATACCACCGTTGAAAACATCTTTTTAAACCTTGGCGAAACTTACAGATTAACGTCGCAATTAGCACCACTCAATATTGAAAAAATTGAAGTGTCTGGTTATAAAATTGTCCAACAATCGGGTGGTTCTAGCAGCACGTTTGGTGAAGATACCATCAACAACATGCCTAGCTTTAATCGTGACATTAAAGACATCGCACGTTTAAACCCACTTGCTAGTATTAATGGTAGCGGCGAGCTAACCTTTGCCGGTAGCAACCCACGTACAAATGGTTTAACTGTAGATGGTATTGGCCAAAATGACGACTTTGGTTTAAGTTACGGCGGCTACCCTACTTCGCAGCCCCCTGTAGCCCTTGATGCGATTGAGCAGATCTCTGTTGATGTTTCTCCATTTTCAGCCTCTAAAGGCAACTTTGGTGGTGGTACTATTAACGCGGTAACTAAGTCAGGTACTAACGAACTTAAGTTTTCTGGTTTTTACGAAACATCAACACCTGATATTGCAGGTGATGTAGACAGCATATCTCAAGTGTTTGCTGATAACCGCCCTGTTTTAGATGACGATGGTCACCGCACATACATTGTTGAACAAGTAGAACCTAACCAAACTGAAAAACGCTACGGTTTTAATGTTGGCGGCCCACTTATAGACGATACCTTATTTTACTTTGTTAACTACAATAAATGGTCAAGCGAACTAGATTTAGATTATGGTTTTGAAGGTTCAGGCGCAACCAACGAATACGATGTGAGTGAAGAAAGCTATAACCGTTTCCTTAATATTCTAAATAACGAATACGGCTTAACAGACTCTCTTGGTGGCGACCCTAAAGACACCAACGAAACATTACTTGTAAAATTAAGCTGGAACATTGCTGATGATCATCGCTTAGATTTTACCTATCAGTGGCAAGATGACAAAGATGAAACAAACTTTGGTACTGGTGGCACATCAGTTCAGTTTGCATCAAGTCGTTATACATACGCAACCAAGTTTAATAACTTTGCTACCAAGCTATATTCAGATTGGAACGAAGACTTTTCAACTGAAATCGGTATTGCATACAAAGATGTATCATCGAGAAGTTTAACAAATTCTGATATTGGTAGCGTTAAAGTTGAAGAATACTTCCGTGGTCCTTCTTATAACTTTGGTACCGATGAGTTTCGCCATGCAAATAGCTCAGCAACAGAAAATTTAACACTTTCTCTTGATGCCACTTATTTAATGGACGAGCATGAAATTAACTTTGGTATGCAATATGAGTCGTTAAACTTATACAACCTTTTTGCAGCTAACTCACTCGGTTCATGGGAATTTGATAACTTTAATGGTTTCGAAAATCGTGAAGTAGGTAACTACAAAGGAAAGTACGATTTTAGCTACAGCAATGCCTTTACAAATAACCCTAATGACACTGCTTACGACGCAACCCGTAATCAATTAGCACTTTACATTGAAGATACTTTTTATGTTGGTGATGATTTAGAAGTAACGGCAGGTGTTCGTTATGAGCGTTTATCTTCTGATGATAAACCAACACTCAACGAAAACTTTTTAAACACCTATGGCTTTAGCAATCAAGAAAACCTCGATGGGTTAGATATTATTCTACCGCGTATTGGCTTTAAGTATTACGCAACTGGAGCATTAACAGTTAACGGTGGTGTAGGTCGTTTCCAAGGTGGTATCCCTAACGTTTGGTACAATAACTCATTCCAAAACGATGGCATTACTTTTGTAGATGCACCTCAAAGTGCTATTAACGATTATTATGCTAATAATCAAGCTGATATCACTCAAGTACCAGATGCCATAAAAGGCTCTTTAGTTCAAGGTGCAGGTAGCACAAACTATGTTGATCCTAACTTTGAACTACCGTCAAGTATTCGTGCACAACTTGGATTTGAGTACGACTTTGATTCTGAGTTACTAGGTGAAGGCTTTAAATGGCAAGCAGAAATTGCTTATCACAAAAAAGAAAACGAAGCTGTGTGGCATAACACCGCCATTAAACCTGTGGGTGTAGCGGCCGACGGCGAACGTATTATCTATGAAAGCATTTACAGCGGTGATTTAGCTGATAACTTTGATATAGCAATGACTAATTCAGCAGAAGACGGTCGCTCTGTTATTATTACAACAGCATTAGCTAAAGAGTGGGAAAATGGCCTTTATATTTCAGCAAGCTATGCACATCAAGATGTAACAGAAGCGTCTTCAGGTTCTTCGTCACGTGCACAAAGCAACTATCAGTACAATATTACAAAGAGCCGAAATGAAGACTTTGCTGCCCGTGGTGCATATGAAGTAGAGCATAGCTTTAAAGTTAATTTAGCGTATAACACTGAGTTCTTCAGTGGCTATGCCACAAGATTTAATGTGTATTTTGAACGTCGCTCTGGTCGTCCATTTAGCTATACTATGGGTATGTATCAAGATAGTGACTTCGGTGATACGCGTGACTTTTATTCAAGCTCAGCTTATTTAGCGTATATTCCAACTGGTGCAGATGATGCAAACGTAAACTGGGATGAATCAGGGCTATCATGGAGTGAACTTGAGACACTACTTAATAGAGCGGGTATTTCTGAGCGAGGTCAAATCTTAGACCGTAACTCAGGCACGCAACCATGGGTTACCACTATGGATATTAGCGTTAAACAAGAGATCCCAGGTTTTGCAAAAGGTCATAGCGGTGAGGTTTACTTTATGATTGATAACTTTGCCAACTTATTAAACAGTGACTGGGGCGTAGAAAAGCGCTTAGGTTTCTCTGACCAAGCAGTTTACGACTTTGGCGGCTTAGACGATCAAGGTCGTTATATAATTGATAGCAGATTTAATGGCGCTGATGTTCGTAACTATAGCCAATATCAAACTAGCTCATCAGCTTGGCAAGCTAAAATCGGTGTTAGCTATAAGTTTTAACCTATAACTTGCACATCAAAAGCTCATAAAATTAAAAAAGCCATTACATGCATG
>NZ_PNDH01000099.1:0-281 GCF_005887175.1 Pseudoalteromonas sp. S1612
GACTTTGAGCTTTATAGCGGTCAAGTGTCATGGTAGCATCAAGCACTAAAAATTGCCCATTACTGGCAAATATAGGGTTAAGCTCCATGGAACTTATATCCGGCTGATCAAAAACTAACAGTGAAATAAGAGTTAGTAGCGCACATAAACGGTATTTATCGACTTTTTCGGGGAGTATTCGCTCTTTTAATACGCCTTTGTCGTGCGCTGCGGCAATTAAATATTTTGCCAAGTTCATATTTAATGGAGGCAAAGCAACGGCTGCTTGCGCGTATTAAAGC
>NZ_PNDH01000100.1:0-552 GCF_005887175.1 Pseudoalteromonas sp. S1612
CTGATTTAGTTGTGCAGAACAGCCATCATCTAAAAAAAGTAACCGAAACTCAGAGTAAAATGTAGTTGTTACTAGATAGATTCCCCCTAAAATCAAAAAAAACAGGAATATCTTAGAAAGCCTCTCCTTGTTTCGTGCCTCTTGGAAATTCAACTCCAAAGGCTTCCACTCTAAAAGTTTCATTATTTGTAAGTCTTAGTAAAGTTTAAAGTTGGCACACCAAAAATTCCCTTTATAAAATCGACTGGACTATCTTTATAGTCTTTCTCTAATTTTTGTATTTGATTTCTAATTCTAACCTTACCTGCTTGAATGTTTTCTTCACAAATATGCAAATGTTGGGTTAAGTAATCGACATAAACAGTTGTATCACGAAAAACCCACGCAAATAAAAAACCAACAGCAACAATAATTATCAATGGAGCTATTGCAGAACCAGCAATCAATGAACCTCCTAATGCAATTACTCCTGAACTAATTCCAATAGCAACCCCAACTCCAGCAACTCCAGCAACTCCAGCAACTCCAGCAACTAAGTCATACCATGTTTTT
>NZ_PNDH01000101.1:0-425 GCF_005887175.1 Pseudoalteromonas sp. S1612
CTTCATATTTTTTGAGGGCGGTTGTACTATTTATAATCTTACTATTTTTCACCTGTTTTTTTCCAATAGAGGATGCAGGTATTGTATAAGTTGAATTTAAATTATATCCCTCCTATTTTTTGCTCTATATGTTAAAATATTTTGAACAGTTAATATAGGGAATGATAATGAATAAACCCCCTATAACCATAGAAGCTTTACTGCTACTGGACGCAATAGAGCAACGTGGCAGTTACACAACCGCAGCAGAGCAACTGAATAAACTACCCTCAGCCTTGTCGTATATTGGTAATAAACTTGAAGAGCAATTAAAGGTAACCTTGTTTCAGCGCCAAGGTCGACGAGCCGTGTTTACCCCTGCAGTTAAACTTTTAGTGACCGATGTGCGTAAAGTACTCTATGCTATTATTAATTTCAAGTCGCTT
>NZ_PNDH01000102.1:0-355 GCF_005887175.1 Pseudoalteromonas sp. S1612
CTGATACGAGCGCACGTCGTCCGTCAATGGTTGTACATTCACCAATTAAAAACACTCATATTACGTTTGCAGGCGTACCTATGGGTCACGAATTCACCAGTTTAGTGTTAGCACGTTTACATACAGGCGGACACGCAAGTAAAGCCAAAAGCGAAAACATTGAGCAAATACAATCGCTCACTCAAGAGCTCAACTTTGAAGTATACATAAGTTTAAGTTGCCAAACGTGCCCGCAAGTAGTGCAAGCACTTAATACTATGGCAGCGACAAACAGCAATATTAAGTCTACCATGATTGATGGCGCGTTATTTCAAGGCGAAGTGGAAGAGCGAAATATTTTAGCTGTACCGGCTCT
>NZ_PNDH01000103.1:0-277 GCF_005887175.1 Pseudoalteromonas sp. S1612
AATTTGAATCTCTTCATTCGATGAGTCTTTATACTGCTCAATTAAGGTTGCGTAGCTGCTGAGTGCGTCATCAGACTTGCCTTGCTGACCATAAGTAACGCCTTGGTTACACATAGCCATAGCCACCTGAATTTTAATCTCTTCATTCGATGAACCTTTGAACTGCTCAATTAAGGTTGCGTAGCTGCTGAGCTCCTCATCAGGTTTGCCTTGCTGACCATAAGTAATGCCTTGGTTAAACATCGCCATAGCCACTTGAATTTGAATCTCTTCATTC
>NZ_PNDH01000104.1:0-274 GCF_005887175.1 Pseudoalteromonas sp. S1612
TGTCTTAACTACTATGAAGAACCGACAGAGTGGAGTACGATTGAGGTATACCACGATCTTAATTCACGTGAGATACTTAGACATTGCTCTAGATAACCAATAAAAGATGTATGACTTTTCTCAGTCATTTAATGACAATGAGTTTACATCGAGCGCTTTACGTCGCGCTGGCAGATAGTATAAAAGCAGGCACCTAGTTTCCTAGGTGACTTTTTTCTTTAACATCGCGTTTGTCTATTACCGCACAGGTTTTCCTCTTTATTACAGACAAACA
>NZ_PNDH01000105.1:0-330 GCF_005887175.1 Pseudoalteromonas sp. S1612
GATGCTGAGCAACCAACTACTACTGAAGCTCAAATTGAAGAGCCAGATATCGACAGCTTAGTTGAAGAAGACGAAGTAGATATTGACGATGTACTAGATACTGAGCAACCTGAAAGTGATGTTCATGATTCTGAAATAGATCATGCATTGGCGGACTCAATTGAAGATTTAACTGACGCGCAAGAAGAGTTAAATAGTGAAGATGTAGAATCTATCGCTTCATCTTTTGCTGAGCCTGAGCCTGAGCCTGAGCCTGAGCCTGAGCCTGAGCCTGAGCCTGAGCCTGAGGTAGAGCCAGAAATTGAAGCTGAGCCTGAACTTGAAGTAGAG
>NZ_PNDH01000106.1:0-223 GCF_005887175.1 Pseudoalteromonas sp. S1612
ATCGTTGCACGTACTACGTTGATTGGGTTAGTAGAACCGTAACAGTTAGAAAGTACGGTCTGAACACCAGTCACTTCTAGTACTGCACGCATAGCGCCACCTGCGATGATACCAGTACCTTCAGAGGCTGGTTTCATGAACACTAGGGAGCCAGCATGACGTCCCTTAACAGGATGCTGTAATGTATTGCCATTTAGGTCTACATTGATCATGTTGCGACGTG
>NZ_PNDH01000107.1:0-253 GCF_005887175.1 Pseudoalteromonas sp. S1612
ACCTCGGACTAGCTCACCCGCGATTGCGGCTTCAATGGCGGCATTTAATGGCAATATGTGTGTTTGTTCAGATACGCCTTTAATAACATCTAATATGGGACTTATATTTTCGCTGTCGGCTTGTAGCTTTTCAATTGCAGAGGCGGATTGAATAATTACTTTAGTAAGGTTATCAACAGCGTGAACTGTTTCGTTCACCATGCTTTCACCGGCTTTAGCATAATTATTTGAATCACTAGCTGAAGAGGCTGCA
>NZ_PNDH01000108.1:0-266 GCF_005887175.1 Pseudoalteromonas sp. S1612
CGTACCTATAATTAAGCGCTCAGCACGTCTACAATAAAAAACTGCAGACCCTTCTTTTAAGAACTCTGGATATGATAAGACAGAAACTGTTAAATGACTTTTACGGCTTTCAAGTAGAGATTGTATTGTCGCTTTTACTTTATCTGCAGTGCCAACAGGTACAGATGACTTGTCGATAATTAATTGTTGACTTTCCATATATGTAGCAATGGTTTCTGCTCCCTTTAGGACGAAGTTTTACTCTGCAGAACCGTCCTCGTCAGGCG
>NZ_PNDH01000011.1:0-76375 GCF_005887175.1 Pseudoalteromonas sp. S1612
TATACCCTTTGTTTATACCCAAGCTACTTTACTACTTTAAGTACAATACATTTAACTGGCTCAAATTTATCACTGACTGTCCGTTTGCTGAACCAGTAATAATAACTGCGCCGCCGCTTTGGCATCGTCTAATGCACGGTGATGGTTAGTTAAGTCTAAATTAAAGTGTGCAGATAAATTTCCCAGCGAATACGACTTTAATCCCTTAAATGCTTTACGTGATTCAACAACGGTACATAGTTTTGGCATTTTAAAGTTGATTCCCAGCCCCTCAAGCTCTTTTTTAATAAAGCCATAATCAAAATTAACATTGTGAGCGACAAAAATACTACCCGAAAGCTTATCTAATAAAGTCGAAGCAATGTCGCTAAATATAGGCGCATCACTTACCATGGCGTCGTTAATACCGGTTAGTTTAGTAATAAAACGAGGGATAGGCCGCTCTGGGTTTATCAGCGTAGTCCATGTATCAATGATGTTGCCTTGCTGTATTTTAACAACACCAATTTCGGTAATTCGATTACCACCCTTTAATCCCCCTGTTGTTTCAATATCAACAACACTATAAATCCGCTTAGGATCTACATACCAGTTTACCGCTGCAATATTTACGATAAAGCCACAGCTTTTTAAATTATCGATACTCACTAACTGGTTTCTTTTAAGCTTATCGCCAGGCGCTTTAACCTCTTCAAAATGAACAGCGCTGTTATCAACAATCATTAAATCGGGATAACCATCTTTTAATTGTCGGTAGTTCTTTGCCATGTTTTTTAAATGCTGAAGTAAAGCCGTTATTGGGCTATTTAATATAAGCATCTCTAATGGCTTTAATACATCTTTGTGCCACCTAAATAAGCCATTTGGTTGCTCATAATACTTCGCGGCATGGTTACACACTAAACGCAGCAATTTGGGGGTACTATTACACGCAGCCAGCCGCGCTTCTATTTGTGAGGATTGATTTAAGTAAAAGGAGTCTGTTTTTAACGCTTGCGGGAAAATATCAAATTCATTACAAGGAGGCGTCGGAGTTTCAATAAACAGCTCTTGCCAAAAAACCAGTGTAAATAAGCTTTGCCACAAGGTATTCTCAGTATAAAAAACCTGCTTACCTTGACGAGTGTAGTGCTCACTTACACCTAACTCAACATCGCCACGGTAAAGCTCATCAACTTCTATAATACAACGTGTACTGGCTAACATTTCACTGAGCCGCGAACGGGTTTGCTTGTTAAATTTACGCATTAAAAAGTCATCTGCGAAATACAGTAACTCATCGGTGAGCGGGTTTTCTATAATCTTCTCAAGCTGCGCTTTTACCCATTGCTTATTGCCCTGTCGATATTGCTCCCTTATTTGAATCTCGAAGGCTTGTGCATCGTCTTCGCAGGCATTAAGTAAATCAAACGCAAGTGTTGGGTTAGTTGTTTTTAGTTGCTTATAAAGTATAACCAGTAACTTGTTTTTTAACTCTTGTGCAATAACCCCTACTGCTACTTCATTTATTAACTGCTTTGCTAGTTCCTCTCTTTCATTGTCATCTTTTGTATTTTTAAGCGTTAGTCGCAAACGGTTTAATGCATAGTTAGACTGCGCTTCTTTTATTGAATCAAAGCGCGATAAGCTTTCATTATGCTCTTGCCTAACAGGTGTTACGCCTAAATCTCGCAGTACAAATCGATTTTGATGATTAATATCGCCTGCACTGAGCCTGCCAATATATAAAAATTCAAAATACTCGTAATACTCTTCTCTATTATTTATCACGTACTGATTATATAAGTGTGCAAGACACTCTGGCTTAGATTCAAAGAATGAAATAGCTATTTCAACTAAGTTACTTTTAGCAGCGCTTTTTTTAAATAATGGCGTTTGTTCTTGCTTTTCTAGCAGCTCTATTAAGGCCGGTTTTGTTAGGTGACTTAGTAGTTGCTTATGATCTTTATCAGAGGGTTCTACAATTAACTTTGCCGCTTTTAATTTAAAAAGTGCTTGATATGGCGAACTAATTTCTTCGTAGTTTAACGATTGGGTTTGAACTAAATAAGGCTTACGAGAATAAATGCGCGCCAACATACACTGGCTCTGCTCGTCGAGCGCGTTTATTTTACTGATAAATAAAAGATGCTTTTGCTCGAGTAAATGCATGCATTTCTCGCTCACAAAAGTTAATAGCTCTCTAAAATGTGCCAAATAATATTTCGCTGGTAACTCTTTTTTCATAAAACCGCCCATACTGTATATAAAAACAGTATCTAGCATCTCATTATTTTTATCAACCCAATAAAAATTTTTTATGCATACGTATTACTATTGAAATATCTTTTTTAGCGTGATTACTCTGTGCTAAGGTTGCCCGCAAATTATTAGTGGCACTTTAACTACATTACACATAATAAAAATTAGGATTGAACAACATGACGACACAGCATGCAAATAAAGGTGAGCATAGCGCACAGACTAAGTGCTCGCTTTTTTATGTTATTTTTATATCGGCCGTTGCCGCTATTGGTGGCTTTTTATTTGGTTTTGATTCAGGCGTTATAAATGGCACCGTATCGGCATTGGGTAATACATTTAATTCAAGCAGTGTTGCAACTGGTTTTAATGTTGCATCTGTATTATTAGGCTGTGCATTAGGGGCATTCGCCGCTGGCCCATTAGCTGACAAGTTTGGCCGTCGCGCTATTATGATTGTCACTGCCATTATATTTGCAGTCAGCGCTTTTGGCTCTGGCATTGCAGATAGTTCTGCTGAGTTTATTTTTTACCGCTTGTTTGGTGGGTTAGGTATAGGTGCTGCCTCGGTTTTAGCGCCTGCTTATATAGCAGAAGTTGCTCCTGCGAGTCTACGTGGTCGCTTAGCTACACTGCAACAACTCGCTATAGTTCTTGGTTTATTTGCAGCTTTTTTAAGTAACTACCTAATTGCTAACGCTGCTGGCGGTGCCGAGGGTATTTTAATGTTAGATTTAGCCGCGTGGCGCTGGATGTTTTGGGCTGAACTTGTTCCTGCAGGCTTATTTTTAATTGGTGTACTGTTTATTCCTGAATCACCGCGTTACCTAGTTGCACAAGGTAAACTTAAACACGCTAAAACTGTATTTAACAAAATATCAAATGATAATGCAGATACACAAATCAGTGACGTGAAGCAGTCTCTGCAAAGTGATAAAAAGCCAAGTATTCGCGACTTATTTATTGATGGCAGTAAAAAAGTACACCCTATTGTTTGGGTGGGTATAGCTTTATCTGTTTTCCAACAATTTGTTGGTATTAACGTGGTATTTTATTACGGTTCAGAGCTATGGCAAGCCGCCGGTTTTGATGAATCACAATCACTGTTTATTAATGTGCTTGCCGGCACCACCAATATTTTATCTACCTTTATTGCTATTGCCTTAGTCGATAAAGTAGGCCGCAAGCCACTATTATTGGTAGGTAGCTTAGGTATGTTTATTAGTTTAAGTGCACTTACTTACACCTTTGGTAGCGCTGGACTTGATGAAGCAGGCAAGTTAGCACTTAGCGAAAATATGGGTACCTTTGCATTAATAATGGCTAATTTGTTTGTGGTATTTTTTGGCTTAAGTTGGGGCCCTATAGTGTGGGTGCTACTTGGCGAAATGTTTAATAACCGTATTCGCGGTGCGGCCCTTGCTGTTGCAGCTAGCGCGCAATGGATAGCTAACTTTGCTATTACTATGACCTTCCCGATTATGCTCGGCAGTATTGGTTTAGCTGGCGCTTATGGCTTTTATGCCTTATCGGCATTTATGAGTGTATTTTTTGTGGTCAAATACATCAAAGAAACACGCGGTATGAAATTAGAGTCAATGTAATTATTTAGCCTGAGTAGCATCGACTTTCCATTAGTTTACTCAGGCTAATCCCCCATTCTATTATCTTATTTTTCTGCTCATAAAACTAATTAGATACATTTAACCATTTGGCAAGCGGATACTCTCAGGCACGTTGTAAGCTTTTGCCTGTTAAACCATTATCAACTGAGTATATTACCAATCACAGTGTATAAATCATCACTAATAATTGGTTTGGCAATAAAGTCATCCATACCGGCTATTAAGCATCGCTGTTTATCTTCTTCATAGGCATTAGCCGTAATCGCTACTATAGGCACTCGCCAACCTGTTTTAAGTTCCATAACTCTAATCGTACGTGTGCATTCATAACCATCCATGTTAGGCATTTGGCAATCCATTAAAATCAAATCAAACGATTGCTCTTTTAATACATCAAGAGCCTTAATACCATCCTCGGCCATAACAACCACAGCTTTAGTCGGCTCCAACATTTTTGAAATAACCTGCCGATTTATCGCATTATCTTCTACCAACAGTATGTGCTTACCCAGTAGATTTGGTTGCAAAGCTGCTTTTTTAGGTAAGGTTGAGGGAGCGTCTGCTGACTCTGGTGCGCTAATACTAAACGCAAACGTACTACCTTTACCTTCTTCGCTATGTAACTGAATTTCACCGCCCATCATTTTTATCAGCTTTTGAGAAATAGCTAACCCGAGCCCTGTTCCCCCATATTTACGAGCAACGCCCACATCAGCTTGAGTAAATTCGCTAAATAACAGTGATTGCTGTGCCTTCGCAATACCAATGCCACTATCTTCAACGCTAACTTGAAGCATATTATCGTGATAATCAAACGACAAATTCACAAAGCCTTGCTGCGTAAATTTATACGCATTAGAGAGTAAATTAATGATCACCTGATTTAAGCGTAATTCATCAACACTAATGCACAGTGGCAAATTCTTAGATTGAATAACCGTAAACTCTACCTCTTTGGCAGCAACAATCGAGGAAAATAAAGAACGTATATTTTCGATAAATGGAGTTAGCTGCGTAGGCTTAATATTTAGCTCCATGGCATTTGCTTCAATTTTAGAAAAATCTAAAATATCGTTAAGAATATTAAGCAAGTTTTTTGCACTTTTTTGCTGTGTGATTAACAACTCCTTTTGTTCGGTACTTAAAGACTGATCTCGAAGCAAAACCTCTCCCATACCTAATATGCCATTCATAGGTGTTCGAAGTTCGTGACTCATGTTTGCTAAAAATTGTGATTTAGCAATATTTGCTTCATTGGCGAGTTTAACTGCTTGTGTTAATTCAGTTGTTTGCTCTGCGACTTTCTCTTCTAATTGCTGATTAAAATGACTAAGCTGTTTATTGAGATCTTCATTTTTTACATTAGAAGCTTGCAAACTTTTAATTGAGTGTTGTAGTGCATTGCCCAACATTTCAAATTGTTGCTGTAGTTGCAGCACTTCATACCAACTAGAATCTGTATTAAATACGTGTTTTTTAGTTTTACTAAAGCTATTAATTAAATGAGTGAGCTCTATGATGGGTTTAACCAACAAATGGGTAAATTTATGAATAAATAAAACCACTAGTGCAATAGAGCATAATCCTAATAACATAGTAGGCAACCATGCAGCCACTACCACCATAGTTAAATGTTTGCGATTATATAACGATATAACCTGCCAACCTGTGTTGTCGTCAACATACTGATTTGTATGGTACATCTCGTTATCATTTGAGCGAAAAAGTTGATTGCCACTGAGGCTTTGAAGACTAAGTTCCTGCTGCTTAAAATCACTGAGCGCAGCAAACTGGCTTAACGAACTAAATACCACTTTTTTATCTGCATCTAGAACAAGTAAATCCCCATTATATTCAAATAAATTTGGTATAAACCGCTCTAATTGATCTAGCTTAAGTGATCCCTCAACGACCCCATAAAACTCATCATTTTTATAAATCGGGGCGGAAAGCGCTACAATGGGTTGATCGCCTAATCCTCTGCCTTGAAAAACACCACTGATGTAGCCCAACGGGAACTGCTGAGCTTGAGCAAAATAAGGACGATCATTAATATAACGCTGACTCTGACTCAAACCACTGAGCAATTCACTCGGTATACTTTTCTCGACATAACCTTCAGAGCTGGCATATAGACTAGTTACAAAGCCAGGATATAATTCCATTAGCCGCTCTAACTGCTGTTGTATTGATACCCCAGCACTTATTGCATCACTGGTTATTACCATGGCACTTTTATGAAACAATAAATAATCACTCAGCTGGGCACTGATCGAACGAGATTTTTCTTTAAGTTGAGTGTTTACTTCGTATTCTAAGCGCGAATAATGCTGATTAACCAAAAAGACACTGGTGATCAAAACCACTAAAGCAATAATTATACTTACAACATAGCTTAATATTCGGGCCAGAGGCTGCCCTTGATAAGCTCGGCTTGCATGGGGGACAAATATACTCACCAAGTCGACCAAAGCCAACGCTATCATAGCATTGATTAAGTATTTTGAGGCAGCCACAACAAGTGTGAGCCAAGGCAACCCTATAACAAAGTGACCCAAAACCCACACCAGTGGTAAGCCCACTAAAAACCAAAATACGGCGCCTAAAGGAAGTATTGGCTTAGAACGCTTTAAACAAAAGGCATAAAGCCAAAATAGCTCAAGTGCATAAACAACACTGGTCCAGCTATGCCCCCAGCGAAAAAATAAAAAACCAGTTACAATCGCTAAACTAAGAAGAGAGTAACGAAGCCCTGCAAACACTAGGCTAAGTATTACAAACGTCTGACCAAATAAAAATTCAGAGCTATCAAAAAAATACAGAGGTAGAAGGTTAGCGCAACCTCCAATAAGCCCGAGTAATATTGCCAGCGCCCATTTATTCCTCTGAGATGCCATATTGACCCTTTATAGCTTTATTGAACACCTGTGGTGTATAGTATAATCGCGAGTTTTAATTATTACTTACCCATTAGCTATTGTCTATAAAGACAAAAAATTAGCTAAGTGCGTAAAAGCTAGAATTAGCGTACGAATAACAAAATAAATATTAGAAAATAGATAAATGGAATTTTAATACACCCAAATGAGGAATTTGGGTGGCAGTCTTACCAGCCACATCTCGGCACACACGTCACAAACTGTGGCTGCTCCCTTCCGGGCCTGACCAGGTTCGCCTGCTAGTGTTGCGAGAGGACCAATAAGACTACCATTGAGGGCCTTGGTTGGCGCGATTGAGATTATCTCTACTTTTGCTCTGTTATTCAAGGGATAATCAAAAAAGAAAGTGCGATTGCATACTTCATATACAATCGCAGTCTATTTAGGTGTTAAAGCGATTATTAATTGCTCTCTAACTCAGTTTTTATGTTACGTAGTGCCGCTTTTACTTTTTTCATGTTCTCTGGGCCCATGCGTAAAAGTTGCTTTTGCGCAGCGGGTAATTGCTCCCATTCAGAAAATGCATACTGATAGGTCACTGAATCACGCAATAATGGTAAGCTACCTTTTGGCTCAGGAGTATCAAGTAACAGGTCAATGGCATCTTCAAGTGTTTGAGTAAACTCATCATCACCATAACCAATTTCAGTATATGCGCTGTTGATCAGTGGTTTATACTCATCATATAAACGCACAGCTTGAGCTGCACTCATACTTGTGAGTACTTTTACATATGGGGTATAGCGTTCATAGCTATTAGGATCAATTGTTAAAATATCGCCTTCGTTTACGCTAAAACCCTCTTCTAATTTTGCAACTGGGGTATGCTTGGTAGCCACTTTGCCTTTTGCTAAATTATCGACAAACACTACGCCACGGCGAATAACATCATCATTTAACACTAAGCTCATCGCTACATCACCCAAATATTCATCTAATTTTGCAATGACTACAGGGTCGCTGTCGTTTAACGTTGGTAAAGATACAACTTCAGCTTCGGGCTCAACTTCTGGACGCTGAGCTGGAACATCTAATTCCGCAGGTTTTTCAGGCTTAACAGAGGGCGCACCTACCACAGGATCGTTTTCAGGCTTTAACTCCATAATAGGTTGCTCTTTTACTGGTTCTTCAACCTGCATAACTGTTTTTGGAGCTTCACTTGGTTTTAATAAAACAAACGCAGCGGCAATAATGATAATTAATAAAATAACCCCTGCAAAGATAAGGTTGTTATTCGGCGGACGTTTTTGAACGTCTGATCCTGATGGTTTATCTGACATACGAACTCCATAAATATAAAAATGCGATACTGTTTAGAGTACTCTAAACAGATTTAATTCATAATTTACACCAATATTTATTAATGTAAGTTATGTATCCTTTGATTCTTCTAGCTTAAAGACTTACAGTGAATAAATAAAGTAAAGACAGTGAACAGTTTAAATACGTAACATGAAAATTAAGCAAGTCGATCCTAGTAAACCAAAAGTGGCTTTATTACTCACCGGTGGTGGTGCCCGAGCAGCTTACCAAGTGGGCGTGTTAAAAGCATTAGCGCAAAGTATGCCCAGAACTGCCCCGCTGCCCTTTAGAGTGATAAATGGTACATCTGCTGGCGCAATTAATTCTGCGGCGTTAGCGTGTTACGCTTCATGTATGCATTTAGCCGTTAGAAAGCTAGAGACAGTATGGAAAAACTTTTCCACCTCTATGGTATATAAAAGTGACTTTTTGAGTGTGTTTGGTCATATTACTCGTAATATTTTAACTAGTTTTCAGTCTGAGCATATAAACCATCCACCGGCGAGCTTATTAAATAATCGGCCACTTAGAAAGCTATTAAACGATATTCTTGATTTACATCGAATTGAACGTAACTTACATCGTGACTACTTAGAGGCGCTGTCGATTACAGCATCTAGTTATACGACCGGTGATTCTGTTGCTTTTTTTCAGTCAAATACGCAGCATTCTTGGCAGCGAGCAAAACGCGAAGGTCGCGCTACGCGAATTAATGTTGAGCATTTAATGGCCTCAAGTGCTATTCCTATGGTTTTTCCTAGTGTAAATATTTATAACCACTACTTTGGTGATGGTTCTATACATCAACTTTCACCTTTAAGCCCGTCTATTCACTTAGGGGCAAATAAAATATTTATTATTGGTGTTGAACAACCCAAGGAACCTCACCCTCCAGGTTACTCTGCGCATTTCCCCGGGCTTTCTGCTGTAGCAGGCCACTTACTCGACAGTGTATTTACCGACACTATGCAATCTGATTTAGAACGATTAGATCGAGTAAATCGTACGCTGGGGTTATTACCCGATAGACAAAAGCATCAAGAGTTAAAACAAATAGACAGCTTTATTATTAACCCCTCGCAAAACTTTAATGCAATTGCAGCGCAATACTATGATGATATGCCTTGGGCAATTAAAGTGTTACTGCGTATGATCGGGGTTAAAAAACGCTCTCAGTCGAGTTTAACCAGTTACTTATTATTTGAAAAACGCTATACCCAGCACTTAATTCAAATTGGATACGAAGATGGCATGAAGCAACTGCCCGAGATGAGAAAGTTTTTAGAGCTAGACTAAGAGGCTACTCTTACTCAATGCCATCGAGCAAGTAATGCTCAACATGCTCTACTCGCCTCGGTTTGCCTTGCAACACTATAATATCATTTGCGTATAGTACGGTATGCTCTTGTGGCATCTCTATCTCTTCACCTTCACGCCGAAGCGCCTTAATTAACACCTTTCTTTTAGCTAAATTAAGCTCACTAATAGCCTTGTTTACCGCAAATGCTTTATCCGGCAAGGCAATGACATGTAAGTACTCTAACCGTTCGGGCAAATTGGTATCGCTTTCGATGTTTTCGCCTGCAAAAAAACTTTGTAATAGCTTATAGCGGTTACGTCTTTCGCTACTAACACGGCGAATTATTCGGCTCATTGGTACACCCGACATAGACAACACATGTGAGACCAGCATTAAACTTGCCTCGAGCGCTTCAGGCACAACTTCAGTGACGCCTAAATCTTTTAAACGCTCTAATTGGCTGTCGTCACGGGTTCTTATGAGTATTTTTACCTTAGGAGCAACCTGTTTTATGGCATCAATCACTATTTGAGTTTGTTGAAATTCCGTAAAAGTAATAATCACTAAGCGTGCTCGCTCTACCCCTGCGCACTTTAAAATATCTTTTTGCTCAACGTGACCAAACAATAAAGGTTCACCCGCCGCTTTTCCTTCTTGCACTAGTATGGGATCGCTTTCAATGGCCACATAATCAATAGCCTCTGGCGATAAAAAGCGAGCAATAGTTTGCCCTACCCGAGAAAATCCACATATAACTACATGATTATTATAAAGCGTACTGCTTTGTGGCTCATCTTCATAGGCAAACTTAGCGCGTTCTAACATACCCAGTCGCTTTAAAATAAAGGGGGTTTTATCGATTAAATACGGGGTGAGAGCCATAGAAATTACACCCATGGCAATTAAAAATGATACTTGCTCCGCACTCAGTAAGTCATGCTGTGCTGCGAGTGCTATTAACACAAAACCAAACTCACCCATTTGCCATAACATAATAGCGCAAGCTAATGCGTCCTGTTTTCGCTCTCCCATAAATAAAGACGATACGGTTACTACGGCGATTTTTAAGACTAGAATGCCCAGTAAGGCAGCAACAATAATACCCGCATGATTAACAACAAAGCTGATATCTAGCTGCATACCTACGGTGACAAAAAATAACCCCATTAAAATATCACGGAACGGGCGAATATCCGCTTCTAGCTGATGGCGGTAATGGCTTTCACCAAGCATCATACCCGCTAAAAATGCCCCTAATGCCATTGATAAGCCAAATGAATAAGTAAGTAAACCCGCAAACAAAGCAACTAATAAAGTAGTTAAAACAAATAGTTCATCACTTTTTGCTAATGCCACTTCATTAAATACTCTAGGTAAAACCCATTTGCCAATTGCCCATAGCAACACGCAGACAAACGCACCTTTAGTTAGTGCAAATAACAGAGCCCAGCCAATACCATTTGAGTCACTGCTGGCAAATAACGGTAAAATAATCAGTAATGGTACAACAGCAATGTCTTGAAATAATAAAACGCCGATTGCCAATTGCCCACGGCGTTTATTTAAATCGCCGCTCTCTTTTAATAATTTGGCAACCACCGCAGTAGAGGAGAGCGTAATAATAATGCCAATGGTAAAACTGGTTAATAAATTAAAATTTAATAAATGCAGAATCACAATCAGCAAAATACTACTAACAAATACTTGTAGCGACCCTAAACCAAATACAATATTACGCATCGCCATTAGGCGCGATACAGAAAACTCCAAACCTAAGCTAAACAGCAAAAATACAATACCTAGCTCTGCAATAAAGTCCATCTCATGGCTTTGCGTCATCCAGCCAACACCATGACCACCCGCTAATAAACCCACAGCCAAATAAGCCAACACAGGGGGAAGCCCTATGCGCTTAAATAGCCATACAAATAAAACCGCAGCGACTAAAAGTCCAAAAATCTGAGCATTAATACTTTGCAACGCAAACCTTAAAATAATCTATGGGATGTGACTTAACTATAGCAATCGCATAACTTTCAGCCAGAATAAAAATATGGCACGCAATCTGCTTATTTATAAAAAGTAATACTATAGGGGGAAGAAATAGTGGAAAACGTTCATATTTTGACACAACGTATCTCTGGTCGCGGTGAATTTTTGCCGTTCTCAGCAGAGCAATACAATAGCAATACACCAACAGCACTGCATGAGCTGGCGGCCAAACTACAAACCAGCTTAGTGCTGGAAGATATTTTAGGCACATTTGCAAATTTTGCAAAACAGCTGCTTAATTTTTCTGGGGTACACTTTCAAACATCATGTATAGATGTTAAAACACCCAATAGTGATGTTGAAAACCCAGCCTACTCATTTGATCTAAAAGTTGAAAGTGAGCATTTAGGCACACTCACTTATTACACAAAATATCCGCTTAGTGCGGCTATTGAAAAAAAGCTGCAGCATTTTCACAGTGTATTAATTTATCCACTACGTAATGCAATAATGTACAACCGTGTATTAAAGCTAGCAACAAAAGACTCGTTGACGGGGTTAAACAACCGAAGTCAATTTAATGACATGTTACAACAAAAGCTTGAAAATCATAGACGTAACGGCCATCCGTTTAGTTTGATGCTGCTTGATTTAGATAACTTTAAACAAGTGAATGATAACTATGGTCATAAAATTGGCGATGACGTTTTAATAGAATTTGCTTCAGTTTTATCTAGCAGTATTCGAGGCACAGATTCGGTATTTCGTTTTGGCGGCGATGAGTTTTCAATACTAATTGAGGATCCCGCTTTCACCACTAATAAAGTGATTGCTGAACGTATTATGCGTTTAGTAAGAAACTCACCGATTATGTCTAAGTACAATGTAACAACCAGTATTGGTTTTACCCTAACTAACAGTGATGATTGCCAAAATGAGATATTTTCTCGTGCGGACAAGGGCTTGTATAAAGCAAAGGCATCTGGGCGAAATTGCGCAAAAGCTTACTAAGCAATAAAAGAATAAAATATTAGAAAAGCCCAGCCTCCCCCGCTGGGCTTTTTTACGCTACTTTTTTAATATAAAGTATTTGTAAATTAGCAACATGACGCAAAAGCCAAAAAAGAAGCCACTGAGTAAATTAAGTAGTCCGGCAATTGTCGCAAGCGGTGTAAAAAACACCAACAGTAAAGGCATACTCACCCCTAGAATGAAAAATACCCCGCCTTTACCTAACCAATAGGCAAGTAAAATGGCGGCACATACCATCCCTCCCAACACAGCGTAGCCTAGGGTAATTATATTTAGGGTTAAAAATACATTCGCTAAAACCGCGATCAATAGCGTAATTAATATGCCAGTGGGCGCCTTATTAATAAGCGACAGTCCAACATGAGGTTGCTGACTCATGATTTATACTCCCAAATTACACCATGTTCATCTTTATGGTTATCACTAACAAAATAACCAACCACTTGCACTAGCTCATCGTTGTAAAAAATTAATGGAATATCAGCACGTAGCCAAGGCGCTACTTTTGCATCTTTAAACCAATGTTTAAGCGTATTACTACCTGGTTTTTTGAGTGGTTTAATACGCGCACTATTGCAGTTAAAGCGCACACTAACTTGTTCATCCGTTTTAGGGGCGCGCATACCCACTCCCTGCAGGCATTGTAGTATTTGTCCGTCATTCAGCACTAGTTCGCGACTTGTTACCCGTTCAATATTAACGGCTAATGGCTTTGGTTGCACAAAATAAAGTAAACCTTGATGGCGACGTATTTGCCCATCACTTAGCTCAATTTTTATTTGTGCATCAGCTTGTGCATGAATGGCTTGGCTCATTATTTGTTTTAATTGCTTTTGTGAGGGCATAGTGTGGCTAAATAATGCCAGCCACTCGCGTAATACATTAGCAATGCGAATAGCGCTGTAATGAGCCATATTTTGTATATTAAGCGCCTGATGTTGATTAATGCACTGAGCGAGATCTTGCTGGGTATACTCATCCAGTAGTGCTTGCTGCTGCTGTAATAATTCAATACTTCGTGCTGTACACTGCTCAAAACCAGTAAAACGCTCTGCCAACTTAGGCACTATTTGTTGGCGCAAAAAATTACGATCAAAGTGCTCATTGGCGTTGGATTCATCGGTAATATGGCTAATATTAAATTGCTGGGCAAACGCTTCTATCTCGCTGCGTTTTACCGCCAATAATGGCCTATAGCACTCACGGCCACTTTTAAGTATGCGAGTTTGCTGCATAGCGCCGAGCCCTTTTAAGCCTGAGCCGCGCTTTAAACGAAGTAAAAATGTCTCTACTTGGTCGTTTAAATGCTGGCCTAACAAAATGACACTATCACTTGGGCTGTATTCGTCAAGCGCTTGATAACGAGCTTCGCGAGCCTGCGCTTCAATACTGGTGCGCGATTGCTGCTTAATTATGACGTGTGCCGCTTTAAAATAAATTGAAAGTTGCTCACAACGTGCTTGGCAAAATTGCTGCCAGTGATGGGCGTTATCACTTAAGCCATGATTTACATAAATTGCACTTAAATTTAATTGTGGCCACTGCTCTTTTAACCCATGCATTATCTGCAACAACACCACCGAATCTACGCCACCAGATAAGGCCACAGTAAATGTGAATTGCCCGTTTTCTATATAATGATTAAGGGCTTTTTGTACCTGCAGATAAATTTGTGATGTGTGCATTATTATAACCAATGAGTGAATTGCTAATAACCCGAATAAAAAAGGCTCTACGTTACGGTATATTAAAACAAAAAAAGCCGCATAGGCGGCTTTTTTCTATATTTAGCTACATTTAGCTATGTTTAGCAATAACCAAACGACATTAAACGCTTGTAACGTTGATCAAGCATCTCTTCAAGCGATAACGCTTGTAAGTCTGCTAAATCGCGCTTAAGGCGAACTTTTAAATTACGTGCCATGGCATCATAATTACGGTGTGCACCACCTAGCGGCTCATCAACTAGGTTGTTGATTAAATCTAGCTCTTTAACGCGCTCGGCTGTTACACCCATTGCTTCTGCTGCAAGTGGCGCTTTATCAGCACTTTTCCATAAGATAGAGGCACAGCCTTCTGGTGAAATAACTGAGTAAGTGCTGTATTGCAGCATGTTTACTCTGTCGCCAACACCAATCGCTAATGCACCACCTGAACCACCTTCACCAATAACAGTACAAATTGTAGGTACTTTTAGTGCGGCCATTACTTTTAGGTTACGTGCAATTGCTTCAGACTGACCACGCTCTTCTGCGCCAACACCTGGGTATGCACCTGGGGTGTCGATAAAGGTCATGATTGGCATTTTAAAACGCTCAGCCATTTCCATTAAGCGCAATGCTTTACGGTAACCTTCTGGTTTTGGCATGCCAAAATTACGTTTAATTTTTTCAGCAGTACCACGGCCTTTTTGCTGACCGATCACCATAACAGGTTCACCATCTAAACGAGCAACGCCGCCTAAAATTGCAGGGTCGTTAGCAAACGTACGATCACCCGCAAACTCGTCAAATTCCGTAAAAATACGCTCGATATAATCTCGAGTATAAGGACGCAGCGGATGACGTGCTAGCTGTGATACTTGCCAAGCACCAAGTTCAGAGAAAATTTTCTCCTTCATTTGTGCGCTCTTTTCTTTAAGTTTGCTGACTTCCTCTTCTAATCCAAGGTCTAATTCGCCAGCGCGGCTTACATTTTGTAATTCTTCAATTTTTGCTTCTAATTCTGCGATTGGAAGCTCAAAATCAAGATAATTGAGGCTCATGCTCTAAACTACCTAATTAGTTAAATTCTAGTTCTACATTTTGCGCTGCCATCAGCGACAACTTATGAATTAAGTCGTCACTTGGCGTAACACACCATTCGATCCCTAGGGTTAATTGCACCAACGCATCGGGGCGTTGATAATATACCTTGATCGGACACGTTCCCATTTTGTATGGTTCGAGTACTTTTTGTAATTTATCGAAGAAACCAGCCTCGATCTGCACCATATTCAGCGTCATCTTAATCGCTTTTATACGCTTTTCACGCGCCTGAGCAATGGTGTTTATTTCTCTGGCGGTCATTGTAATACCACCAGAGAAGTTATCAAAGCTGACCTGTCCGGATATCACCAAAATATTATTGATTTGCAACATATCTTGGTACATTTCAAACTGTTCTGGAAACAAGCGTACATCAATTCGGGCGCTTTTGTCATCTAAAGTTATCAAGCCCCAGCGATTTCCTTTTTTATTAATTAAGGTTCTCGCGGCAATCACCAAGCCCGCCCCAGTTGAGACTACATCACGGTTAGTGGGCTGCAAATCAATGAGTCGGCCTGAGGTGTAATGCCCAAGCTCTCGTCGATACTGGTTTATAGGATGGCCAGTTAAATAAAGGCCTAAGGTATCTTTTTCGCCATCAAGCCACTGATTATCTGTAAGTGGTGTGGCTTTAATAAACGCTTGCTCTACTTCGTCAGGCTCTGTGGCCAGTAAACCAAACAAGTCACTTTGCCCTAACAGCTCAGCTTTGTTGTGTTGATCGGCTGCGCGCATTGCATCTTTTAAACTTGCCAGCAGCGTTGCTCGCCCTGGTTGATTTTTTTCTGGTCCTAGCTGATCCAATGCACCTGCATAAATTAATTTTTCGGTGACACGTTTATTTAAGCGTTTTAAATCAACACGCGCACAAAAATCAAATAGGTCCTTAAATGGGCCGCCTTTTGCTCGCGCTTCTAATATGGCATCAACGGGAGCCTCACCCACGCCTTTAATTGCTCCTATACCGTAAACAACTTCACCTTGAAGATTAACAGTAAACTTGTATTCACCAGCGTTTACATCGGGCGGTAACAAAGTGAGTTTCATGTTTTCACATTCATCCACCAGCGTTACTATTTTGTCGGTGTTATCCATATCAGCCGACATTACCGCAGCCATAAACTCAGCCGGGTAGTGGGTTTTCATCCACAGCGTTTGATACGATACCAATGCATAAGCTGCTGAGTGAGATTTGTTAAAACCATAACCCGCGAACTTTTCAACCAAGTCGAATATTTTTATCGCAAGCTCGCCATCAATGCCATTATTACGCGCGCCCTCTTCAAAGGTTGAGCGCTGTTTTGCCATTTCTTCGGGCTTTTTCTTACCCATGGCACGACGTAACATATCGGCGCCGCCTAGTGTATAACCGGCCAGCACCTGCGCTATTTGCATAACTTGTTCTTGATATAAAATAATGCCGTAAGTCGGCTCAAGAATAGGCTTTAAACTTTCGTGTTGATATTGCGCATCGGGGTATGAAATTTCTTCTCTGCCGAGCTTTCGGTCGATGAAGTTATCTACCATGCCTGATTGCAGTGGACCTGGACGGAACAAAGCAACAAGGGCTATCATATCTTCGAAGCAATCGGGCTTTAATCGGCGAACTAGGTCTTTCATGCCGCGTGATTCTAGCTGGAATACTGCGGTGGTTTCAGCGCGCAGCAGTAGTTCAATACTTTTTTTATCATTCAGTGGAATGGTGTTGATATCAACCGGCTGCTTGCCTTCACGCTTTAAGCGCTCGTTGGTCATATCCACTGCCCACTGCAAGATGGTCAGCGTACGTAAGCCTAAAAAGTCAAACTTAACCAAACCGGCGGTTTCTACATCGTTTTTATCAAACTGAGTAACCGGAAACTTGCCTTCATCATCACAATAGAGCGCAGCAAAATCGGTAATCGTGGTCGGCGATATTACAACCCCCCCTGCGTGTTTACCGGCATTACGGGTACAACCCTCAAGAATACGACACATGTCGATTAAGTCTTTAACTTCTTCATCGCCGTCGTAGGCTTCTTGCAAACGAGGTTCAACTTCAAACGCTTTGGCTAAGGTCATTCCCGGATCGCCCGGAATAAGCTTAGAAATACGATCAACAAATCCATACGGATGACCAAGTACCCGGCCTACATCTCGTATAACCGCTTTGGCCGCCATAGTACCAAAAGTAATAATTTGCGATACCGCATCACGCCCATACAAGGCCGATACGTGATCAATTACTTCATCACGTCTATCCATACAAAAATCGACGTCAAAGTCGGGCATAGAAACACGTTCTGGATTCAAGAAGCGCTCGAAGAGTAAATCGAACTCTAGTGGATCAAGGTCGGTAATTTTAAGCGCATAAGCTACTAAGGAGCCCGCACCTGAACCACGCCCTGGACCTACTGGAATATTGTTATCTTTACTCCACTGAATAAATTCCATTACGATCAAGAAGTAACCAGGAAATCCCATTTGGTTAATTACATCGAGCTCTATCTTTAAACGCTCATCGTATTCGCCGCGTTTTTCTTTGCGTTCTTGCTCATCAGGAAATAAAAATTGCAGTCGTTCTTCAAGTCCATCTTGTGAGACTTTAACCAAAAACTCATCAATTTTTAATGAGCCTGTAGGGTAATCTGGTAGGAAATACTCACCTAATTGAACGGTTACATTACAGCGTTTTGCGATTTCTACGGTATTTTGTAACGCCTCTGGAATATCACTAAATAGCTCTGCCATTTGCTCTGGCGTTTTTAGGTATTGCTCTTGTGAAAAACGCTTTGGTCGGCGTTTATCATCTAGGGTATAACCATCAAAAATAGCCACCCGAATTTCATGGGCTTCAAAGTTTTCTGGCTTTAAAAATACCACTTCATTGGTAGCCACCACTGGCAGTTGCTCTGTGGTTGCAAGCTCCACTGCCATGTGCAAATAATTTTCTTCTTGAGCACGGTTGGTGCGAATAAGCTCAATATAATAATGATCGCTGAAGTGCTGTTTATAAAAGCTTACCACCGACTCAACAATAGCGGGGTTGCCTTTTATTAATGCTTTTCCTAAATCGCCATCTTTAGCACCCGAGAGTATGATGAGCCCCTCTTTTAAATCAACTAACCATTCACGGTCAATCACTGGGCGATGAAACACATGACCACGTTGGTAAGCTTTAGAAATCAATAAAGTAATATTTTTATAGCCCGTGTTATCTTTAGCTAATAACGTTATCCGACTTGGCTCATCAGGAAACTCAGGACTACGTACCCAAAAATCAGCACCAACAAGTGGCTTGATACCTGCGTTATGCGCTGCGCCATAAAAACGCACTAAACCACAAAAGTTCATTTGATCGGTAATTGCCAGCGCTGGCATTTCAAGCTCTTGTGCTTTAGCGACTATTGGTTTGGTTTTTGCCAAACCATCAACCATCGAAAAGTCTGAGTGCACTCGTAAGTGAACAAAATCAGGAGCTGGCATAATTACTCCTTACCCGAAAGCGCAAGCACACGCTGCACCGGTTTAAAGCTCTTACGATGCTCATCTATAGCGCCGTATTGCTCAAGCGCTGCAAAGTGTGCTTTAGTCGGATACCCTTTATGCCCTGCAAACCCATATTGTGGATAGCGCGCATCAAGTTCAATCATTTCATCATCACGAGCCACTTTTGCTAAAATAGATGCGGCTGAGATTTCAGCGACTAAGCTATCACCCTTAACCACCGCTTGGGCGGGCATAGCTAATTTAGGCAGGCGGTTACCATCTACAAACACAAATTCAGGCACGGTGCTAAGTGCTTCCACTGCGCGGCTCATAGCAAGCATAGTGGCTTGTAATATATTTAGCTCATCTATTTCGCTTGGACTACAACGGCCAATGGCGTAACACAGTGCTTTTTCTTTTATTTCAGTGGCTAATAATTGACGTTTTTTATCCGTTAATTTTTTAGAATCGGCCAAGCCTGCGATTGGCTTATTGGGATTTAAAATAACAGCGGCAGTAACCACGTCGCCCACCAGCGGTCCACGACCCACTTCATCTACACCGGCAATTAGGGTTACATTAGGTCGTTCAATTTGCATTTATTAACTCCGCCACTGCATTTGCAGCTTGTTTACTTGCATCTAATCTAATTTTTTCATGTATGGCTAAAAAGCGGGCTTTTAATTCTTTATTGTCACTATTTAGCATAGGGGTAAGTGCTGCTGTTAAATTAGCGACATTACACTCGCTTTGCAAAAACTCTGGCACTAATTCTTCGTCTGCCAATAAATTAGGTAACGAAAAATATTTAATATTAAAGGTAAATAAGGTTTTAAAAATCCAATAACTCAGTGGTTTAATTTTATAACCAACCACCATTGGTTTTTTATATAACATGCCCTCAAGCGTTGCCGTACCTGATGCCAGTAATATGGCATCGGCGGCTTGCATGGCTAAATTTGATTGGCCGTCTAGTAAGTTAACATTTAGTGAGGGCGCTGTGGCATTTAAAATAGCAATAAACTGCGCTTTGCGCTTTTCGTTCACCAGTGGCACAACGACTTTAAGCGCTGGGTTCTGTGCTTGCAACTGAGCCGCTGTTTTTATGTAGGTTTCACTTAACAAGCCCACTTCTGAGCCCCGGCTCCCGGGTAATAACGCTAACACCTTGTCATCAGCATTTAAGCCTAGTTGGCTACGGGCTTGGCTATCGTCGTGCTCAAGTGCAATGTCGTCGGCTAATGTGTGGCCTACAAAAGTACAAGGTACTTGGTGCTTGTCGTAAAATTCTTTCTCAAAAGGTAATAAAGCCAATACTAAGTTAGTGGCTGCACTTATAGTGTGAATGCGTTTTTCACGCCACGCCCACACTGAAGGGCTAACGTATTGCACAGTTTTAATACCCGCATCTTTTAACGGTTTTTCTACACGTAAATTAAAATCGGGCGCGTCAATGCCTATAAACACATCAGGAGGATTATCAATAAAGTGCTGCACAAGTTGTTTGCGAATTTTTAGCAAGCGCGGTAAACGGCCAAGGACTTCAACCAACCCCATAACCGACAGTTCATCCATATCAAACAGCGTTTTGCAGCCTTGAGCTTGCATTTTAGGACCTGCAATACCTTCAAAAATTGCATCAGGAAAATGCGCTTTAAGCGCTTTTATCAGCCCTTCACCTAAAATATCGCCCGACAGTTCACCTGCCACAATACCAATTCGTAGTTGTTTTTTATCTTTTTTCATTTGCTATTTTTTCACAAGTAAACCCGGCGTTCATACCGATTAGTTTACCGTGTTTTAAGGCTAGGTTAAACGCTTAAAACGCACCACTTTTTTCTAGCTTACTCTTAATTGATGATTGCGTATTTTATAGACTGATGTAATGTCATAGTATATTAAAGTTTTCTAATATACATATTGACAAAAATTGTACAAACGCCAATAATGATGCAAACTTTCAGAAATTACTGAAAGTTTATTAAAAACATTAACAATTGCTTTGTGCTGTCACTGCATCACAACCAAAGGAGCCAAAAATGATAGATGAAACCTTTGTGGATCTATCGCGATTACAGTTTGCTGTCACCGCTCTATTTCATTTTTTATTTGTGCCGTTAACAATCGGTATGACCTGGATTTTAGTTATTATGGAATCGGTTTATGTTATGACCGGTCGCGAGATTTATCGTGATATGACTAAGTTTTGGGGCAAGTTATTTGGTATTAACTTTGCTATTGGTGTGGCTACCGGCCTCACCATGGAATTTGAGTTTGGTACTAACTGGTCGTATTACTCTCATTATGTGGGTGATGTATTTGGTGCACCACTAGCTATTGAAGGCTTAATGGCCTTCTTTTTAGAATCAACCTTTGTGGGTATGTTCTTTTTAGGTTGGGACAGGCTCTCTAAACGCCAGCATTTAGGGGTAACATTTTTAATGGCGCTGGGCACTAATATGTCTGCGCTATGGATTTTAGTCGCTAATGCGTGGATGCAAAACCCAGTCGGGGCAGAGTTTAACTATCAAACCATGCGTATGGAAATGACTAGTTTTGCAGAGCTAGTATTTAACCCTGTAGCGCAAGTTAAGTTTATTCATACAGTGTCTGCAGGTTATGTTGCGGCGTCTATGTTTGTGCTTGGGATTAGTAGCTGGTACATATTAAAAGGACGTGATTTGGCATTTGCTAAACGTTCGTTCTCGGTGGCATCAGGCTTTGGTTTAGCCTCTATTTTATGTGTTATTTTACTCGGTGATGAATCTGGCTACGAAGTCGGTGAAGTACAAAAAGTAAAACTCGCGACCATTGAAGCTGAATGGCATACCGAAGAGGCCCCCGCAGCTTTTACTATGCTAGGTATTCCTGACTCTGAAGAGCAAGTAACTCATGCTGCGGTTAAAATTCCTTACGCATTAGGCATTATTGCAACACGCTCACTTGATGAGCAAGTGATTGGTATTTCAGATCTTGAGAAAAAACACGAGAAGCGTATTCGCAATGGCATGATTGCTTATGAATACCTAGAAAAACTTCGCGCAGGTGACGATACCCCTGAAAATATCGAAAAGTTTGATAACGTGAAAGATGATTTAGGCTATGGCTTATTACTTAAACGTTATACCCCTAATGTAGCAGATGCCAGTGAGGCACAAATACAACAAGCCGTTAAAGACTCCTTCCCTAAAGTGGGTCCTATGTTTTGGTCATTTAGGATTATGGTTGGCTGTGGCGTGATCATGCTTGGCGTATTTATCCTTGCTTTTTATTACAACGCCCATCGTATTATTGAACAAAAACGTTGGTTGTTGTGGGCGGCGGTATTGAGCATTCCTCTGCCTTGGATTGCCATTGAGTTTGGTTGGATTGTGGCTGAATATGGCCGCCAGCCATGGGCAATTTCTGAAGTGTTACCGACCTTTTTAGCAACGTCATCACTGACGGTAAATGATATTTTAATTAGCTTAACTGGTTTTATTGTTTTCTATACTGGACTGGCGATTGTTGAAGCATGGTTAATGATTAAATTTATTAAGCAAGGACCAAGCTCCCTTCATACCGGTAAGTACCATTTTGAATTACCTGATCACAGCACGGCTGCTAAAGGAGAACTATCATGATTTTTGATTATGAAACATTAAAAATGCTCTGGTGGTTAATTATAGGTGTGCTGTTAATTGGTTTTGCCATTACCGATGGTATGGATATGGGCGTTGCCATGTTGCTACGCTTAGTCGGCAAAACAGATTCTGAACGCCGTACCGTTATTAATACTATTGGCGCCCATTGGGATGGTAACCAAGTATGGTTTATAACCGCAGGTGGCGCTTTATTTGCAGCATGGCCTATGGTGTATGCGGCAGCATTTTCTGGTTTTTACTTTGCCATGATGCTGGTGTTATTTGCATTATTTTTTAGACCTCTAGGCTTTGATTATCGCTCTAAGGTTGACTCTAAACGCTGGCGTAATAACTGGGACTGGGGCTTATTTGCCGGTAGTGCAATACCTGCGCTGGTATTTGGTGTGGCGTTTGGTAACTTGTTTTTGGGTGTGCCGTTTCATATCGATAATTTATTAAGAGTTAGTTATCAAGGGTCGTTTTTTGCCTTACTTAATCCGTTTGCGCTCATCACCGGCTTAGTTAGTATTACCATGTTAATTGCACACGCGGGAATGTGGCTACAACTGCGAACTGCTGATCAAGTTGCTGAGCGCTCAGGACAATATGGTCGCTACTCATTACTTGCCTTTATAGTGTTATTTGCGGCGGCCGGTGTGTGGGTTGCCAACCTAACGGGTTATCAAATTACCTCTATGGGCGACACCCAAGGTCATGCAGATCCATTGGCAAAAGTAGTTACCACTGCTCAAGGCGCATGGCTTAATAACTACAGTGAACGTCCATGGACAATGACCTTCCCTATTTTAGCATTTGCGATGGCACTGTGTGCACTGCTGTTTTCTAAATTGAATAAGCCCGCTTTGGGATTATTAGCAACCAGTGTGATGTTAATTGGGGTGATTATGACTGCGGGCGTTTCGTTATTTCCGTTTATTATGCCTTCAAGCAATAACCCTGATATTAGCTTAACAATTTGGGATGCGGTTTCGAGCCACAGAACACTCAATGTTATGTTTATTGCTGTGGTTATATTTGTGCCACTCATTTTAGCTTACACCACCTGGTGTTATGTGAAAATGTGGCGCAGAGTGACCGTTGATGAAATTGAAAATAACCCTCACGGCAGCTATTAAGGAGACTAAATTATGTGGTATTTCGCGTGGATTTTAGGTGTACTGCTTGCTTGTACCTTAGGCGTTATAAACGTGATGTGGTATGAATTTCATCAAAATAAAAATAGCATTGCTGATGATGAACAAGCCACCCATGATTTATTAAACGAGCATAATACAAATCACAATGACGACTAATCCCCGACCAAATCGCGCGCAGCAACAACCCCTGCGCGCTTTTTTAAAGCAGCAGAGTAAACCGGCGGCAATGTGGTTAAAGCTAAGTATTGCACTTGGAACAGTTAATGCAATTTTAATGATTGCAGGTGCGTATCTACTCGCGCAAACCATTAATGAGGTGATGTTTGAAGGGCATAGTTTAGCCCAAGTAACCCACTATTTATGGCCTTTAGCGGGTATTATTTTACTGCGCGCCATTTTCTTAGCACTCAGCGAGCGATTAAGCGCATTTGCTACGCTTAAAATTAAATCGGCTATTCGCCAAACCTTACTCGATAAACTCACACAACTCGGCCCAAGTTATATAGAGCAACATGGCCAAGGTGCAACACTTAACACGCTGCATAATGGTGTTGAGGCACTACATGACTACTATGCAAAGTACTTACCTGGGGTCGCCTACAGTGCCCTTATTCCTATTGCAATATTAGTGGTTATATTTCCGACCGATTATAAAGCAGGACTGATATTTTTATTAACTGCACCACTTATTCCATTTTTTATGATTTTAGTTGGCCACAAAGCAGAGGCGCTTAATCAAAAACGTTGGCAACAACTGGCAGTATTAGGTAACTACTTTTTTGATCGCGTACAAGGGCTTACTCAACTAAAACTATTTAATGCCACACGCAAAGAACTCAAACAAATCGCGCGTATTTCCGATGACTTTAGACACGCAACGCTAAACGTGTTAAAAATTGCTTTTTTATCCTCTTTTGCTCTGGAGTTTTTAGCCACAATTAGTGTGGCACTGGTAGCGGTAATTATTGGCTTTAGATTATTTTTTGGCACCCTAGATTTTGCTACTGGCTTTGTAGTGCTGTTACTAGCACCTGAATTTTATTTACCCCTTCGCCAATTAGGCAGCCATTACCATGCACGCCTGCAGGGAATTAGTGCTGCTGCAGATATGTTGATTATTTTAAATGCACCACTGCCCGAAAATGATGATAGCCACACAGCAAAGATCAATGTTAATGCTAGTAGAACTATAAGCATCCATGAGCTCAACTTTAGTTACCCTAATAGCAATGAGGGAATAAATAATATTAATTTAACCCTGCCAAGCACAGGACTAGTAGCCATTGTCGGAGCTAGCGGCTCAGGTAAGAGCACCCTACTTGATTGCATGCTTGGTTTTCACCCAGAAGTAATACAACATATATCCATTGACCAACAACCATTGACGACCGCGGATATAAGCCAATTACAACAAAACATTGCATGGATCCCACAAAAGCCAACCTTATTTTACGACACCCTAGCCGCCAACATAAAATTAGGTAACCCAGACGCTTCATATGAAGCACTTGTACATGCTGCAGAGCAAGCAGGTGCGCTGGAATTTATTAACGAGCTACCCGATGGCTTTAACACCTTAATAGGTGAGCAAGGTGAAGGGCTATCTGGCGGGCAAAAACAGCGTATAGCATTAGCTCGTGCATTTTTAAAACACTCCCCTATTCTAATGCTCGATGAGCCAACCGCTCATTTAGATAGTCAAACCGAGCAACTCATTCAAAACGCTATTGCTGAGTATGCAAAAAACCACTTGGTGATCACCATCGCACATCGCTTAAATACAGTAAAAAATGCTAAGCAACTTATCGTTATGGAAAACGGCTGCATCGTTCAACAAGGCGATTTTAAAGCGCTCAGCCAGCAATCTGGCGAATTTGCAAAGCTACTGCAAACAGCAGAACAAGGGGTAACTAATGGCTAATTTTATTCGTTTACTCAAATTGTGCCGCCCTCATTATAAAGCGATGCTTTTAGGGACGTTTCTAGCGTCACTCACGGTGCTAGCTAATGTAGGCTTACTCGCTATTTCAGGCTGGTTTTTAGCTTCTATGGCAGCCGCAGGAATTGCCGGCGTCCATATGAACTACTTTACCCCAGCTGGCACCATTCGCTTTTTAGCGATTGTGCGCACCGCCTCACGTTACGCTGAACGCTTAGTTACTCACAACGCCACATTTTTATTGTTAAGTGAAATACGAGTAAACATGTTCGCCACTCTCAGCAAGCTCAATAACCTTGATTTAGCTATGAGCCGCAGTGCCGATTTAGTTAATCGCTTGCAAAACGATGTAGACGCATTAGATAAGTTTTATTTAAATGTGTTGCTGCCGATGTTAGTAGCTTTACTGACTGTGCCTATTATTATGCTGTTTATGTCAGCCTACAATGTAAATGTCGCCCTTATTTGTTTTGTTGGCATTATTATTATTGGGGTGATTATACCGGCAATATTAAGTAAGCAATTAGATAAAAATAGTCACCAAGAAACCTTACTTAGTGCACAACTTAGAGCAGAGCTGTCAGACACTCTTACGGGCCTTAGAGAACTAAATATTTATCAAGCTCGAAACCAACAACTCACTAAGTGTGATCTGTTAAGTGAGCAGTATAATCAGCAATTATTTATTCGTCATAAGGCTCTTGGAAACGCTGATGGCTTAAGCTTACTCATAGTGCAATTAGCTATGCTTTCCAGCATTGTTACTATTGTGCCGCTAGTGTTTAGCGGTGCTATGGTCAATGTAGAGCTGGCGATGTTGAGCCTGTTTGTGCTTGCCAGTTTTGAAAGCGTATTGTTACTGCCTAACGCCTTTATTGAGCTTCCTAATGTACTAAAAGCAGCTGAGCGACTCTTTATTCTTGAAGACAAAACGCTTAGCACAAACAATGTATCAACCACAGATATTGAGCTATTAAATAAGCACTGGGCTTTGTCGTTAAATAATGTCAGCTATCACTATGGCCAAAAGCAGGCATTAAATAATGTGAGTTTTGAGCTCCCCGCGAAGCAAAAAGTGGCTATTGTTGGTAGAAGCGGCAGTGGTAAAACTACCTTAGTGAATTTGCTCAGTAGTTTATGGCCACTGCAGCAAGGAACAATAAACTTACAAAGCGACAAAGAAATCATAAGCCTGCATGATTTAAATAATGAGAGTCGTGCAAAGACATTAAATATTTTAGCTCAGCAGCATCATATTTTTGATGGCACATTAAGCGAAAACCTTGCTTATGCAGCTCCCGATGCAACCTCGCAACAAATGATAGCAGCATTAACACAGGCAGAACTTGGTGGTTGGTTCTCTGAGCTCAAACAAGGGCTGAAAACCCGTTTAGGTACCGGCGGGCGAAATGTGTCTCAAGGTCAATCAAGACGTATAGCCTTGGCACAGGCCCTGCTGCAAAAACCCGCCATTTTAGTACTCGATGAACCGACTGAAGGGCTCGATAATATCTCTAAACAAGCTGTTATGAACAGTGTTTTACAACTGAAAGAGCACGCCAGTGTATTAACAATTACTCATGATCCAGCGTTGTTATCGCAAATGGATAGTGTCATCTGGTTAGATAGCGGACAAATCATCGCTCAAGGTTCACATCAACAATTGCTCAATAAACACCCTGACTATGTGGCGTTAACAACCCGCTTTTAGCCCTTAGCAGTATTACTTATTATCAATAACGGTGACCGATACATCAATAACGCCGACTTTAGGGTCGGCTATTTTTTTAAACATCGCCTTAGATAAATCTATAATTCGCCCCCGAATATAAGGACCCCTGTCGTTAATTCTGACCACCACTGACTTATTATTAGCGATATTAGTAACTTTTACTCGTGTACCAAACGGGAGTTTTAAGTGAGCAGCTGTTGCTGTTTGTTGGCTAAATCGCTCGCCACTGGCAGTAGTTCGGCCGTGGTATTTATCAGCATAAAATGATGCTTTACCTTGCTCGGCAGCATTACGTTGTTGATTATTTATATTACTTGGCGCAGTACTACAGGCGGTCAAAATCACTAATAATACTGAAATAAATACGAATTTTATCAGTTTCATTATTTATACTTTATTGAAAAATGTAGAGGGAGTGTAATAGGACGATACTGAGTAGAGACTGAATTATTAATCAACTAATAAAAAACCACCTTGATTGCTCAAAGGTGGTTTTTTATATCTATTAAAATGCTCTGTATTAACGCACGATACCGCGTTCTGAGCTTTTAACGAAATCAATCATCAATTGCACAGCTGGAAACTTTGCAGCATCTTCAGCAAGTAATTCAATCGCTTCATCAACACCTAAGCTCTTGCGGTAAAACGCTTTATAAGCGCGGCGTACTGCCATGATTTCATCACTTTCAAAACCACGGCGTTTCATGCCTTCAGTATTGATTGCTGCAGGGCCTGCTGGCATACCAATGGTGGTAACAAATGGAGGTACGTCTTTGTTTACCCCCGAATACATACCAACAAATGCATGCGCACCAATTTTACAAAATTGATGAACACCTGAGTTACCCGCTAAAATAACCCAATCACCAACATGAACGTGACCCGCTACACTGGCATTATTTGCAAAAATAACGTTATCGCCAATTACCGCATCGTGTGCAACGTGGGTGTAAGCCATAAATAAGTTATTGCTGCCTATTTTGGTAACACCTTCATCTTGAATTGTACCGCGGTGGATAGTCGCACATTCACGAATCACATTATTGTCGCCAATAATTAAACTGGTTGGTTCGTTGTTATATTTTTTGTCTTGGCAGGCTTCGCCCACAGAGGCAAACTGAAAAATATGGTTACCAGAGCCAATAGTAGCAGGCCCTTTAACAACAACGTGAGACTCAATAATGCAGTCATCACCAATAACAACATCATTACCGATGTAACTATATGGTCCAACTGACACATTGTTACCAAGTTTTGCACCCGGTTCGATTATTGCCGTAGCATGGATCACAATTAAAACTCTCTTCTAGCACACATGATTTCGGCGCTACACACTGTTTTGCCGTCAACTTTAGCTTCAGCCGCAAATTTCCATATGTTACGACGCTCTTTTAAAAACTTAACATGAAGATGCATGGTATCACCTGGCACAACTGGCTGCTTAAAACGCGCGTTGTCTACAGCTGCAAATAGGTAAAGTTCGTTTTCGCTACGATTTTCAACCGTTTTAAACCCTAATAAACCCGTTGCCTGCGCCATTGACTCTAATATTAGCACACCAGGAAAAATCGGCTGATTTGGGAAGTGGCCAGTAAAAATAGGTTCATTAATCGATACATTTTTAATTGCATGCAATGATTCACCTGGGGTGAAATCGATTACACGATCAATTAGTAGCATCGGGTAACGGTGCGGTAATAAACTTAAAATTTCTTGAATATCAAGGCTATTTAATTCGTTTGCCAAAATAGCATCCTTTTTAGTGTTCAACGATCATGACTTGTTCAATGCTTCAAGCGCTTTTAGACGTGATTTCATGTCTGAAAGGTTGCGCAAATGAGCAATTGATTTTCGCCATTCTTTGTTAGTCGTATGAGGCATACCAGATGAGTAAATACCTGGTTCGGTGATTGATTTGGTCACCATACTCATGCCGGTAATTATAACACCATCACACACAGACATGTGACCGTTAATTGCGCTCATGCCGCCAATCTGGCAATTTTTACCTATGGTGACACTGCCTGCAAGTACAGTACAACCGGCAATAGCGGTGCCTGAGTTAACTTCAACGTTGTGTGCTATTTGACACTGGTTATCAATAATAACGTTACTGTGGATAATAGTATCATCAAGCGCACCACGATCTATCGTGGTACTTGCGCCAATTTCTACTTTATCGCCAATGATCACAGAGCCTAATTGTGGAATTTTAAGCCACTGACCACGTTCATTTGCATAGCCAAAGCCATCACTACCAATGACAGTATTAGCTTGCAATAAACAATCTGCGCCAATCTCAACATCATGATAAATGCTCACACTTGGCCAAAGTTTGGTGCCTGAGCCTATTTTAGCACGTTCACCAATAAAACTGTTCGGACCAATTTGGGCGTTATCACCAATTACAGCATCAGCTTCAATTACAACATTAGCACCAATGGCTGCACTTTTGCTCACTTGTGCACTGGCATGTATTAACGCACTCGGGTGTATACCACTATTTGCACTACGAGGTGTAGTATCCATAAACTGAGCGAGTTTGGCATAACAAACATAAGGATTGGCAACGATGATTTTATTGCCTGAAAAGTAAGGCGCATCGTCAGGGCTGAGTATCACTGCACTGGCCTTTGTTGTCTCAAGCTGAGATCGATATTTCTTGTTCGCTAAAAATGCAATATGCCCAGTATGGGCATTTGCAAGTGTCGCTATTTTTTTAATTTCTAAAGCGCCATCACCTTGAAGCTCGGCGCCTAGAAGTTCCGCAATTTGCGAAAGCGTATAATTTTGCATAGATTAATTATTTCTTACTTACAGCTGTTACTACTTTTTCAGAAAGATCAGTTACTTCTTTAGGATTAAAGTAAATAGTTGTGTCTTTTACTTTAACTTCGTCGAAGTCACCTTTTTTAGCAATCTCTTGGATAGTTTCAATGATTAAAGTCTGAACTTTAGCCAACTCCTGATTTTGACGTGCTTTAATTTCTTGCTCTAACGGACGGCCCTTTTCAGCAAGGTTTTTTTGCATACCCTGGATTTTATCACGTAATGCGTCTTTTTGATCTTGACTCATTGTGGTGCTTTCACGCTTAAACTTTTCAGCTTCAAAGCGAATATCGCCCTGTAACTTTTCAAGCTCTTGACGACGCTCAGCAAATTCAGTTTGTAAAGACTGTTCGATTTTAGCCATTTGCGGAAGCTGCTTGTAGATTTCTTGCATATCTACAATACCCACTTTATGAGCAAAAGCATTAACTGATGTACCCATCATAAGTGTAGCTAGAACTGCAACTGCTGTTGATTTGAATAATTTTTTCACAAAAAACTCCTTTAGAAAGTGTTACTAATATTAAAACTGATGGTCTTGGTATCGTCATCTTCTTCTTTTTGCAACGGATACGCAAAGCTGATCAGCATAGGACCCATAGGTGAGATCCATTGTAATGATAAACCGGTTGCAACCCTAAAGCGCATTGGGTCTGAGTAGTCATCTAATTTTGCACGCTCATCAATACCTAAGTTTTGATAACGATCAACGTTAAACTCGGTATCCCAAACGTTGGCAGCATCAACAAAGAAACTAGTACGTACCGAACTGGTATTTTCTTCATCTAAGAACGGTGTAGGAACAATAAGCTCCATACCTGCAACGGCTTTCGCGTTACCACCTATACGGCCTTGAGGTTGCAATACATCAAACTCAGATGCTCCACCAATATTACCTGTGGTTGTACCATCACCTGATGGCGTGCCTGGTATAGATTGTGGTATTCGTGATACTGCACGCGGTAAGATAGTATTTCTATCAAAGCCACGTAGTTCCATTTCTGTAATACGGAAATACTCTTGGAATGGAAGCGTCTGCTCATACCCATTAGTAGAGCCATAACCATTACCGTAACCTAATGCCGCACGCGTTGAGAACACCCAACGATGGTCGTTTGAAATCGGCCAGTAAAAACGTGAATCGTAATTTAATTTAAAGTATTTTAAATCTGAATTCGGCGTTGTAGCTGTTAAGTTCAATGTTTGTCTTGAGCCAGCTGTTGGGAACAAACCACGGTTCACCGTTACACGCGACCAACCTACACTTAACTCATACTTGGTAAACTCAAAGCCCGCATCAGGGTTCTCTGGATCGAGGAAGGTTTCACGTAATACACGTGTTTGCTCATATTCAGCGATATCTGATAGTTCTTCTTCTATCCAACGAGCCCCAAAGTTAATACGATTTATAGCATCAATTGGAAAACCAATGTTAGTCCCAAGGCCATAACTTTTTGACTTATAGTCAATTAAGCTAAACTGGCTAGCATCGTAGTTACTGTAAAAAATGCTGCTGCCTTGCGATACTCCATCTGGCGTAAAGTAAGGGTCTGTGTACGACACACTGACACGCTCAGAGCCACGTGAGGTATTAATGTTAAAGCCAATTTGGTTACCTGTGCCTAAAAAGTTAGATTCAGTTACACCAATATTAAATTGCAGACCTAAGTACGAACCATAAGCAAGGCCGGCATTAAAGCTACCCGCAGATTGCTCTTTAACAGTAAAATCAACATCTACTTGGTCATCCACACCTGGAACAGGCACCACATTAAAGTCAACAGTTTCCATATAAGGCAAACGTTGAATTTGTAATTTAGAACGCTCAAGATTTTGGTTAGATAACCATGCACCTTCAAGCTGTGTCATTTCACGACGTAGTACTTCATCAGCTGTATTTTGGTTACCACCTACAATAATTCGACGAACATAAACACGTTTTCCAGGGTCAACCGACAAAGTTAGTTGTACTTCTTGGTTTTCGTCATCAATTTCTGGAATGGTGCGTACTTCAGCGTTAGCATATCCAAAACGAGCTAAGTAACTTTTTATAAACTCTTCTGAAGAAGTCACCACCGAGCCGTTATACAGCTCTCCGGTACGAAGTGGGATAACACTTTTGATTAGTTCTTCTCGGCCGAGTAAATCACCGATAAAATCAAAGCCTTTCACTTTGTATTTTACACCTTCGGTGATATTTGCCGTTACATAAACCGATTCACGTTCAGGACTAACTGATACTTGAGTTGAATCAATATTAAAACGCAAATAACCACGGTCTAAATAAAAGCTACGAATTTTTTCTAAATCGCCTTCAATGGTTTGTTTTTGATAGCGATCGCTACCCATAAACTGCCACCAAGGTAAATCTTGTTGCGACTCTGCAAGCTGAAGTAGCTCTTCGTTTGAAAAAAGTTCATTACCAACTAAGTTGATTTGACGAATAGAGGCTGCATCGCCCTCATCAAACTCGAGTCTCAATTTAACCCGGTTACGTGGCAGCTTAGTGATACTTATGTCCACTTTTGCATTGTATTTACCAATGCTGTGGAAAAACTCAACTAAGCCTTTTTCAATATTATCGATAACCGTTTTATCCAGCGGCTCGCCTTGACGAATATCTTGTTGATCAAGCGACTGGTTTAACTGCTCATCTTTAATGTCTTTATTGCCTTCAAATTCAATAAAGCTAATTGTTGGGCGTTCAGTTACTTTAAAAATAACGTTATTGCCATCACGCAACGCTTTTATATTGTCAAAGTGACCTGAGCGATAAAGTGACTTAATTGTTTTTGAAATTGTATATTCATCAACATTGTCGCCCACGTTGATAGGAATATGCGTTAATGCAGCACCAAGTGCGACACGTTGCAATCCTTCAACTTTTAAATCTTCAACAATAAAGGAGTTTTGGCCTAGGGCTGCAAAACTTGCACCCAATAAACTTGAAACTACCAAATGTTTTTTTATAGCCATTTTATTATCTTTATCCTTTACAACTGTATTACCGCTTAGCATCGAAAACTAAATAGTTACGAGCTTTACAATCGTGTTCTAATTTGTCGTCACCACGCTTAAATACTACAAGCGCGATACATCATTGAACAAAGCGAAACATGTTAGAAAAATGAGTAGCAAGGCTCCCACTTTAAAACCAAACTCTTGTGTCTTTTCAGAGACTGGTTTTTTACGAAAAAGTTCAATTATGTAATACATTAAGTGCCCACCATCAAGCACTGGCAGAGGAAGTAAATTAAATACTCCCAAATTAACGCTGATCAAAGCTAAAAAGCTTAAAAATGCGACTAATCCGTAACTAACACTTGTGCCGGCACCGACTGCAATGCCGACGGGCCCACTTAAATTTTTTACTGATACTTGACCAGTAATTAAGTTACCTATCATGTCAAAACTCAGCGTAATTAAACGCCATGTTTCTTTTGTGCCCAGCACAATACTATCTAGTGGCCCATAATGTCTAGTCTCAACAAAATCATCAGGCCACTGCTCTACAACCGGAGCAACACCTAAAAAGCCTTGTTCAACACCATTACTGACAACTCGGCTGTTTGGGGTCACTATTATTGTTTTTATACTATCTTGTCTTTTTACACTAAATTGTAAGGATTTGTTAGCCGATTGAGTAATAAGATTAACTAATTGCTGCCAACTGCTCATTGTTTCGCCGTTTACAGCCAGAATAATGTCGTTAACCTGTAAATTTGCCTGTTCAGCAGCAGAGTCTTTAGTAATCGCCGCAATAGTGAGTGTTGCTTGAGGGCGAAACGGCACAATCCCCAACGAGCTCAATGGCGGTACATCTTGCTGATCAAGCTTCCAACCATCGAGGTTGAGAATTTGCGTTGTTTGTTGATAATTTTCATTACGTAAAGTAACGGCAACACTTTTATCACCCAAGTGCGACATCAAAGAAAAAGTCGCATCTTGCCAATTAGTAATATCGTCATCACCAATTTTAATTATTTGCTGAGTAGACGTAATGCCTGCTTGTTCTGCTCTACTGCCTTCAACAACATTACCTACAACCGGTTTTATGGTTTGCACACCCACCATATACATGGCCGCTAAAGCAAAAATAGCAAATAAAAAGTTCGCCATAGGCCCAGCAGCCACAATAGCTATTCGCGCTTGAACAGATTTAGCATTAAACGATAAATGACGTTGATTTGCGGGTACTTCATCAACACGCTCGTCTAACATTTTTACGTAACCACCGAGTGGGATTGCCGCGATCACGTATTCAGTATTGTATTTATCGTGCCATTTTAATAAAGGTTTACCAAAACCAATTGAAAAGCGCAGTACCTTAACGCCCGCCTTACGAGCCACCCAAAAATGACCGTATTCGTGAACGGTCACTAAAATTCCGAGTGCGAGTATAAATGAGCCTAAATTCCAAAAAAAATCGAACATTTTAATGCACCACTTTGGTTATAAACTGCGCTGCGCTCAAACGTGCTAAACGATCACACTCTAAAATTTCATCAAGCGTTTGCACATTGGTGAACTTTGCAGCCTCTAACGTTTTCGCATTCACTTTATAAATATCGGTAAAACTAATTTGTCCCTGCAAAAATGCATTTACAGCCATTTCATTAGCCGCATTCACCGTAGTAGTTGCACCCTGTCCCGCATCACACGCAGCAATTGCTAATTTTAAATTAGGGTAACGAGAAAAGTCAGGTTTAGTGAACGAAAAATCACAAATATCAGAAAAATTTAACGGTTTAACACCCGCATCAATTCGCTGTGGAAAGGCAAGCGCATGTGCTATAGGGGTGCGCATATCGGGGTTTCCCATTTGCGCTAAAATAGAACCATCTTGGTATTGCACCATAGAGTGGATAATACTTTGTGGGTGAATCACCACATCAATATCGCTGGCATCACAGTTAAATAACCATTTAGCCTCAATAAACTCTAAGCCCTTGTTCATCATTGTGGCTGAGTCTACTGATATTTTTTGTCCCATAGACCAATTAGGGTGAGCAACCGCTTCACTGACACTAACGCTATCAAGCGTATTAATATCACGGTTTAAAAATGGGCCACCAGAGCCAGTTAATAAAATTTTGCTAACGCCATGCTGCTCAAGCCGTGCTTGTCCTTGGGTGTTTTGTAACGTACTAGGTAAACACTGAAAAATAGCATTATGTTCGCTGTCGATGGGTAATAAAGTTGCTTGATGTTGTTTCACTTTATCAATAAACAACTGACCCGACATCACCAATGACTCTTTGTTTGCCAGCAGTACTTTTTTTCCTGCTTCAACTGCGCTCAAGGTAGGCAGTAACCCAGCTGCACCAACGATAGCTGACATCACAGTATCAACATCAACATGCGCACAAAGCTCACTCATGGCTTTCTCGCCATGCATTACTTGTGTTTTACACATGCCTTTTAAAAGTTCACTAAGCTGCTTAGCGGCTTGCTCTGAAGCCATAACAGCATAGCGAGGTTGATGAGCAAGACACAACTCAGCCATTTTCTTTGCATTTTGCCCTGCGGCCAATGCGAACACCTTGAACTGCTGTTGATTTCTTGCAACAACATCTAACGTGCTAAGACCTATAGACCCCGTTGCACCCAAAATAACCAGTTGTTGCACTACACTCATAAACTCAGTGTCCAGGCAAAGCAAATAACAAACATCGGCGCTGCTGCAGTTAAGCTATCAATACGGTCTAAAATACCGCCGTGCCCAGGTAGGCAACTGCCGCTATCTTTAAGACCCGCTTCACGTTTAAACATACTCTCGAGTAAATCACCTACCGCAGAGAACAAAGCAATAAATGCTGTCATTACTGCATAAATTGGCCACACAGAAGTATCAACGTTAGTGTAAAAACAAAAAGCCAATACAAATAACACCGCAGCAACCACGCCACCGGCGAGGCCTTCTATGGTTTTATTTGGACTAACTTTAGGCATTAACTTATGTTTACCGAAACTTTTACCGGTAAAGTAAGCGCCAATATCGGCACTCCATACAATACCTAGAACCACTAAAATCAGCATAGAACCATAGTGTGTTGATTCTGTATATTGCGCACTTCGAAGGGTGTTAAGCGCAAGCCACAGTGGTACCAATGTCAGTAAACCTGCAATACCGCGCATCACGAGCCCTTCATTCCAGCCTTTAGCCATAGCGGGGTAACGCCACACTAAATAACTTGCAACTAACCACCATGAAAACGATAAGGTAAATAAGTAATTGGCATCACCTACAAGCTTGCCGTTCTGCCATAGAGTTTCTATCGGCCAATGTAAATTAAGTAAACCGAGTAATACTGCAACTAACAATACAAACGCACCGCGCTTTAGTTTATCGCATAGCCCCATAAAAGCAGACCATTCCCATGCGCCCATTAATACAATAGCACCCGCAAAATAACTAAATAACGTTAGTGGGGTGTAAAAAACCAAAGCCAGTGCTAATGGTGCTAGCACTAGTGAGGTTAAAATACGTTGTTTTAACAAAATGATGACCCTTAATCTATTTTAGGTTTGAGCGAGTAATTGTTTTATTTGTTCGCCCGTGCAACCAAAACGTCGCTCTCTGGCAACGTAACATGCGATGGCCTCTGCAAAAGCAGCTTCGTTAAAGTCAGGCCAAAGTGTATTGGTAAAATAAAGTTCAGCGTAGGCTGCCTGCCAAAGTAAAAAATTACTAATTCTGACATCGCCACCAGTACGGATCAATAAATCTGGCTGTGCCTGATCTGCCATACTCATATGCTGTGCAATATGTTCTTCTGTAATGTCTGCGGGATCAAGTTCCCCATTTGCTACTTGTAAAGCAACCTGCTTAGCAGCATGAGTCATATCCCAGCGACCACCGTAATTTGCCGCTACATTTAAGTGCAGACCGGTGTTATTCGCTGTTAGTTCTTGCGCAGTATGTACTTTCGCACGCAAGCTTTCAGAGAATCGAGATAAATCTCCAATGATGGTTAGTTTTACGTTATTTTTATGCAGCTTTTTAACTTCTTTACTTAGTACAAATAAAAAAAGCTCCATTAATGTATTTACTTCGTCTTCAGGGCGGCGCCAGTTTTCACTACTAAAAGCAAATAAGGTTAACGATTGTATCCCTAATTTAGTACAAAACTGCACAGATTGACGAACTGCATCCACGCCTTTTTTATGCCCATATACACGAGGCCTATTTCTGGCTTGTGCCCAACGCCCGTTTCCATCCATGATGATGGCAACATGTTTAGGCAAACATTGCTGTGAAATTGTATCAGCGTCTAGAACCATAAATTTTGTGTATTCCATAAAAAAACGCCGCCTAGTATACCCCAGACGGCGTTTCAAAACTAATAAATTTAACCTGTACCCGTGATAATAAATCTACTTTAAGCAAATAATTATACAGCTAACAACCTTGTATTTACTGATAATCGAGCCACTAGTAAAGAGAAAATACATTCTGTTACTCTTTAAAATCACACAATTAAAGTAAAGTGCGAATACTTGTGAAAAGCGGCTTAATTATTTAGCTAAAGCTGTTTGCCTAGGTCTAGAACAGTTATTAGATTTCCATCAACTCAGCTTCTTTCGCTGTTAATTGTGTATCCATTTCTTTAATAAACTTATCAGTGATTTTTTGAATTGCATCTTCACCTTGACGTGCTTCGTCTTCAGAGATGTCTTTATCTTTTAATAAGTTTTTAATATCGCCATTTGCATCACGACGAATATTACGAATAGCAACACGTCCGCCTTCTACTTCGCCACGTACGATTTTAATTAAATCTTTACGACGTTCTTCAGTCAATGGAGGAAGAGGTACACGAATAACTGTGCCTGCAGACATTGGGTTTAAACCAAGGTCAGAAGCCATAATAGCTTTTTCAACAGCTTGCGCTAAAGACTTATCAAATACACCAATAGCCAGTGTGCGTGAATCTTCAATAGTTACATTTGCAACTTGGTTTAACGGTGTTGGAGCGCCGTAGTACGACACCATAATGCCGTCTAAAATTGCAGGATGAGCACGGCCAGTACGAATTTTAGATAATTGACTACCAAGTGCTGCTACACTTTTTTGCATGCGCTCTTGCGCATCTTTTTGAATATCGTTAATCACGGTTTAATCCTAATCTAGTTACTAACTTCATCTGAGGCTTGTGAAGAAATAAGGGTTCCTTCTTCTTCACCCATTATTACGCGTTTTAATGCGCCTGATTTATTCATATTAAATACGCTCAATGGCATATTATGGTCGCGAGCAAGAGTAAATGCCGCTAAATCCATTACTTTTAATTCTTTATCAATAATTTCATTGTAGCTTAAGTGACGGTAAAGTGTCGCATCAGGGTTTTTCACCGGATCATCACTAAATACACCGTCTACTTTGGTCGCTTTAATTACCGTATCAGCTTCAATCTCAATGCCGCGTAAACACGCTGCAGAGTCAGTAGTGAAGAACGGGTTACCTGTGCCAGCGGCAAAAATAACAACGCGACCTGTTTTCAACAAGCTAATAGCTTCAGCCCAGTTATAGGCATCACATACGCCATTTAATGGGATAGCTGACATTAAGCGACAATTTACAAACGCACGGTGTAGCGCATCACGCATAGCTAGGCCGTTCATTACGGTTGCAAGCATCCCCATGTGGTCACCAACAACGCGATTCATGCCCGCTTCGGCTAATGAGCCACCGCGTAAAAAGTTACCGCCACCAATAACTAAACCCACTTCTACGTCGAGTTCTACGAGCTCTTTAATTTCTTGTGCCATACGATCTAAAACTTTAGGGTCGATGCCGAAGCCTTCGTCTCCCATTAAAGCTTCACCACTTAATTTGAGAAGAACACGTCTAAAAATAGGTTTGCGATTGATAGTCATAGTTTTGGGGCCAACTTTTATTGAATTATGGATAAAAAATAACCGCGCTTATGTTAAACATAAAAGCGCGGTTATTTTAAAGAATTTCTAAGCGTGACGCAAAAGCAAATAGTACTTTAATTGCATGTATTTTCCTTTTGCATCACAAATAGTATGTCTTACTGACCTTTAGCAGCTGCAATTTGAGCAGCAACTTCAGCAGCAAAATCTTCTTCTTTCTTCTCGATACCTGCACCAACTTCCATACGTACAAAGCCAGTAACTGTTGCGTTTTTCTCTTTAAGAATTTCGCCAACAGATTTTTTCGGTTCCATGATGAAAGCTTGACCAGTAAGAGAAACCTCACCAGTAAATTTCTTCATACGACCAACAACCATCTTCTCAGCGATTTCAGCAGGCTTGCCTTCGTTCATCGCGATGTCGATTTGTACTTGCTTTTCTTTTTCAACAACATCAGCAGGTACGTCATCTGGAGTTAGGTAGTCTGGGTTTGAAGCAGCAACGTGCATTGCAACGTGCTTAAGTGTTTCTTCATCAGCAACACCTGCAACAACAACACCAATACGCTCGCCGTGACGGTACTCAACTAGTTGTTCACCAGTGATGTACTGAAGACGACGTACATTGATGTTTTCACCAATTTTAGTTACTAGCTCAACACGATCTTCTTCGAACTTAGCTTGTAAGTCTTCGATAGATGTAGTGTCAGCGATAGCAGCATCTGCAACTTTGTTAGCAAATGCTAGGAAGCTTGCATCTTTAGCAACGAAGTCAGTTTGACAGTTAACTTCTACAAGTACTGCAACACCCGCGTTTTGCTTGATGATGATAGTACCTTCAGCAGCAATATTACCTGCTTTTTTAGCAGCCTTTGCAGCACCGCTCTTACGCATGTTTTCAATCGCTAACTCGATGTCACCATCAGTCTCAGTTAACGCTTTTTTACAATCCATCATGCCAGCGCCAGTACGCTCGCGTAATTCTTTAACTAGGGCAGTAGTTACAGCCATTAGTAAATCCTCAAATCTGAAATCAGGTTTAGATAAGCGGGTTACCCGCTCCACAAGAATAGCAAGTCTTCACCTTTAAAAGATGAAGACTTGATGACAGCTAATTACTCAGCTTCTACGAAGTCATCTTTTTCAGCTTGAGCAACGATGTTACTCTCACGGCCTTCAGTGATCGCAGCTGCAACAGCACTAGTGTAAAGGTTGATTGCACGGATAGCATCATCGTTACCAGGTACGATGTAATCAACACCGTCTGGGTTAGAGTTAGTATCAACGATTGCAACAACTGGGATACCTAGGTTGTTAGCTTCACGGATAGCAATGTGCTCGTGGTCAGCATCGATTACAAAGATAGCGTCTGGAAGGCCACCCATGTTTTTAATACCACCAAGGCTCTTTTCAAGCTTTTCCATTTCACGAGTAAGCATTAACGCTTCTTTCTTAGTTAACTTCTCGAAAGTACCGTCTTGGCTTTGAGCTTCAAGGTCTTTAAGACGCTTGATTGATTGACGAACTGTTTTCCAGTTAGTCAACATGCCGCCTAACCAACGGTGGTTAACGAAGAATTGATCGCTTTGTAAAGCAGCTTCTTTTACTGCTTCGCTTGCTGCGCGCTTAGTACCAACGAAAAGAACTTTACCTTTGTTTGCAGCAGCACCAGATAAAAACTTAAGTGCAGTGTTGAACATTGGTACAGTTTGCTCAAGGTTGATGATATGTACACGGTTACGTGCGCCGAAGATGAAAGGCTTCATCTTTGGGTTCCAGTAACGTGCTTGGTGACCGAAGTGAACACCAGCTTGAAGCATATCGCGCATTGAAACGTTTGCCATTTTGTAAATCCTCTAAGTTGTTTAGGGTTAGGCCTCCACATATCCCATAGCACCAACACCGCAGTTAAATGAAACTGAAATGCACCCAAGTGTATGTGACGATACGTGTGTGTGTTAAAATAAAATTGTGTTTGCCTTAAATACAAAAAATCATTTAAGAATTTATTTGTAAAAAGACGGCGCGCTTTATACCATATTAAAAATAAATACTCAACGTCTCGTGCAAAAATTGTGCGACGATAATCATCTAAAAACGCAACTTTGGAGCCTCAATGAGCGCTGTGATTAAGACCCCTGAAGAAATCGAGAAAATGCGTGTAGCCGGCCGTTTGGCTGCTGATGTGCTAGAAATGATCGAACCACATGTGGTACCAGGTATCACCACCGATGAGCTAAATACAATTTGTCATGATTATATTGTTAATGTGCAAGATGCCGTTCCTGCTCCTCTTAATTATCATGGTTTTCCAAAATCAATTTGTACCTCAGTAAATCATGTAATTTGTCACGGTATTCCGAACGACAAAGCATTAAAAGACGGTGACAGTGTAAATATTGACATCACCGTTATCAAAGATGGTTACCACGGTGACACATCAAAGATGTTTCATGTAGGCACGCCTAATATTCAAGGTAAACGCTTGGCAGAAGTTACTCAAGAAAGTCTTTACCTTGCCATTAAAATGGTAAAACCGGGTGTTCGCCTTGGTGATATTGGTGCCGCTATTCAAAAATATGCAGAGAGCTTTAACTACTCTATCGTACGTGAATACTGCGGCCATGGTATCGGCAGCGAGTTCCATGAAGAACCACAAGTAATGCATTACGGTAAAGCAGGTACTGGCGAAACATTAAAAGCAGGTATGTGTTTAACCATCGAACCTATGGTAAATGCGGGCAAACGCCAATGTAAATTACTTAAAGACGACTGGACTGTGGTAACAAAAGACCGTAGTTTATCAGCTCAGTGGGAACACACCTTACTTGTAACTGAAAATGGTGTTGAAATTTTAACACTACGATCAGATGATACAATCGATAGAGTTATCGAGCACTAATTAAGTGCGCGCTTAATCGCGATAGTAACAGATTTGCCGTATATCGCTTAAGCGGTTTGCTGTAAGGGGATAACATAAGTTATTGTCCTTACAGCAAATATATTATAAAAATAAATTTCAATGCAGTCCATATATAGGAGCCAGCCTAAGTGGCATTACCTAACAAAGTAAAAAAGTTGCTCAATGATGCTGAGCAATTAAGCGATTACCGTGATTGCTCCGCCTATTTCTATAAATGGTTGCATAATGAATTCTCAAAACAACCTGTTGGTAAATTAATTAATGCCCGTGCAGAATTTATTGACCGGCTGCTAATCAAACTTTTTCAGGTTTATGATTTAGCTCACGAACCAGACTTGGCTTTAATTGCAGTAGGTGGTTATGGTCGTGGCGAGCTACATCCCTACTCTGATATAGACTTTTTATTACTTGTTACGAAACAGCCTAATGATGATATTTGCGAAAAAATCGGCCAATTCGTTACTATGTTATGGGATCTTAATCTCGAGATAGGTCATAGTGTTCGTACTATTGAACAAGCCATAGATCAAAAACGTGAAGACGTTACCTTTGCCACCAGCTTATTAGAAAGCCGTCTTATTTTTGGCAATCATATTGAGTTTGAAAAACTCAAAAACCATATTATTGAAACACCAGTATGGGGCTCAGGTGAATTTTTTGTCGCAAAAGTACAAGAACAAAACCTGCGTCACAGAAAGTGCCACGGTACTGCCTACAATTTAGAACCAAATATAAAAGAAAACCCAGGGGGTCTTCGCGACCTGCAAACTATTATTTGGGTCGCTAAAAAGCACTTTAGGGCCGAAACTCTGCAAGAGCTAATTAGTCACGGCTACCTGACCCATGAGGAATATCAAGAGCTGTTAGAGTGTCTTGAAAATTTATGGAATATCCGCTTTGCGTTACATTTAGCTGCAGAACGTTCAGAAAACCGCTTATTGTTTGATCACCAACCCCAAGCTGCAGAAATTTTGGGCTTTGGTAGCGATGGTAAGGCCTCGGTTGAGCGCATGATGAAACGCTTATTCAGAATCATGAGCCGAGTACGTGAGCTTAACCAAATGTTGCTTTCGTACTTTGAGCAAAGTATTTCGCCAGACAGCAGTCAAGCTACCGTTGAAGAGCTTGATCGTAACTTTGAGCGCGTTGGCCATCAAATTCGGGTAAAAAGTCCGTCTGTATTCTTTAGACGCGATCAACTTTTTGTGTTGTTTGAGCATATTGCTGACCACCCTGAAATTACCCATATATACCCAAGCACAATTCGCACTATTCGCCAAGTTCGTCGCCGTTTATTAGGCGACCTACAAGACTACGCAGCCTGTCGAGAAGCTTTTTTACGAATCATAAAGCATCCTAATGGCATGGGACGTGCTTTTACGCTGATGCACAAACACGGCATGATTGCCGCCTATTTGCCGCAGTGGCGAAATATTTTTGGCCAAATGCAGTTTGATTTGTTTCATGCCTACACAGTTGATGAACACACCCACAAGCTGATCAATAATATTTATCAGTATTTTGATAAAACCGGGATTAGCGAATTCCCAATTTGCAGCGAAATCGTCACGCGTATGGATAAACCAGAGCTACTGTATTTAGCCGGTATTTTCCACGATATTGCTAAGGGCCGTGGGGGCGATCACTCTGAACTGGGCGCTGTTGATGCCATTGCTTTTTCTAAATTGCATGGTTTTGCATCATCAGATGGTAAGTTAATTTCTTGGCTTGTTAGTAACCACTTACTCATGTCGGTAACGGCGCAGCGTAAAGATATAAACGATCCAGACGTAATAAAAGATTTTGCATCGCGAGTAAAAACAGAGCGCCAGCTCGATTATCTCTATTGTTTAACCGTCGCCGATATACGCGCCACTAATGACAACTTGTGGAATGACTGGAAAAACACTCTACTACGCGAGCTTTACTTGCATACACAACGTGCTTTGCGCCTTGGCCTTGAAAATCCTATGGATCAACGCGACCAAATTCGAGATAAAAAGCATCAAGCTAAACAGCGCTTGATTAATTTGCATTACCATGAAGATCAAATTGACTTAATTTGGAGCCGCTTTAAAGCCAATTACTTTACCGCTTTTAGTGAGCAACAGATTTCGTGGCATACGGAGCATTTACTAAAATGCACCGATTTGAGCCTACCCAGTGTTATTGTCTCAAATAAAGCAATGCATGGCGGCACCCAAGTATTTGCATATAGTCCTTATTCAGGTGCGCTATTTGCTCGATTAGTCAGTGTTATTGGCTCTAAAAAAGCACAAATTCAACACGCCCAAGTACTGACCACCAAAGATGGCTACGTACTGTTCAACTTTGTTATTTTAGAAGTTAGCGGAGACCCAATTGCCAGTAGCCGTGCGCAATCGATTAAACGCGGATTAGAGCAAGCATTAAGTGATCCACGTAAAAAAATACGCTTTAAAAAGAGCCGTTCACAACGCTTTAAAGACTTTAATATTAAACCAAAAATTGTACTGCGCCCGCACCCTCGTAAGGACCGTAGTTTAATAGAAATTCAAGCGGTTGATATACCTGGGCTGTTAACTAAAATAGCCGAGGTTTTTCAAGCTTACTTACTCCACATACATGCCGCACGCATTACCACGGTAGGCGAGCGTGCAGAAGATTTCTTTGTGGTATCTAATAACGAATATCAATCGCTGACTGATGAAGAGCAAGCAAAAATTCATCAGGCATTACGTAAAAAACTCAACGCCGAAATTGAATAAGAGGACACTATGTCAGATTTAAAAACCATGATTGAAAATGCGTGGGATAACCGCGACAGCATTAGCCCAACAACCGTATCAAGCGATGTTAAACAAGCAATTATTGATGCACTTGAGCTATTAGATAGTGGCGCAGCGCGTGTTGCAGAAAAAATTTCTGGCGAATGGGTTGTTCATCAATGGCTTAAAAAAGCCGTACTACTTTCATTTAGAATTCGTGAAAACCAACCAATGAATGATGGCGTAAATCAATTTTACGACAAAGTACCGCTTAAATTTAGCGACTACACACCAGAACAGTTTCAACAAGGCGGCATGCGCGTAGTACCCAACGCCGTTGCCCGTAAAGGCAGCTTTGTAGGGAAAAACGTGGTACTAATGCCATCGTATGTAAACATTGGTGCCTATGTTGATGAAGGCACTATGGTTGATACATGGGCCACTGTAGGTTCATGTGCTCAAATTGGTAAGAATGTACACTTATCAGGCGGTGTGGGCATAGGCGGTGTTTTAGAGCCGCTACAAGCAAATCCTACCATCATTGAAGACAATTGCTTTATTGGCGCACGTTCAGAAATTGTTGAAGGCGTTATCGTTGAAGAAGGTGCGGTTATTTCAATGGGTGTTTACATTAGCCAAAGTACCCGTATTTATGACCGTGAAACCGGTGAAATTCATTATGGTCGCGTACCTGCTGGTGCTGTTGTGGTTCCAGGTGCTCTGCCTTCAAAAGATGGCACGCATAGTTTATACGCTGCGATTATTGTGAAAAAAGTTGATCAACAAACACGCGAAAAAGTAGGCATTAACGCTCTGCTTCGCTCAATTGATGATTAAAAAGCAGTTGTAAGTTTTTAGCTGTAAGCGCTAAGCAGGTTAATATTAAACGTGGATTGGGTTGAGTAAAACGAAACCCAACAACATATTAAAGTTAAGTGTATTCGCTAAAATTTAATTACATACAGAAAAAGCTCTAAGCTTGTATAGGTTTAGGGCTTTTTTAGTGCTTTTAAAATACCTTCTCACAAACCTGTACCCTTTAATCGCGTTGCTTTGTTAGATACCTGCATCTATAGTGAATAAACGCATAATTCGATTATCGAGGATAAGTTGTTGCGCCTTTTCGTTTTAGGTTGGTTGGTGTTATTTGGTTCAACGCAGGCTATGGCTAATGATTTTACATCGTTTGAAGCTAAACTTAACGAAGCCGAAGATTATCTTGTTGTTAATCCCGCACAATCAATAATCATTCTTGAAAATCTCAAAGAACTAAATACAGCTCCTGTTGCGCTATTTATCCGCTGGCACTTGCTTTATGCCCGAACAGCCGTGCCCACAAGTCATTACGATCGGCTTTATAAATCGATTGACGCAATATTTCAGCATCATCAAGCTGACTACTTCAAACAAAAATTGACCACCATAATGAGTGCCTTGGGAATATGGCTACGCCATGCTGAATACTTAAGCGATGCCCAGATCTCATTCAAATGTGCTTATAAATATGCGCACAACGATCGCCAACGATTAACACTCACCAACAGTATGGCGCTGGTTGCTCGCTCGCAAAATGACTTTGCTAAAGCGCGTGCTTTATACTTAAATAATCTTGATCTCACCACGCAATTAAAGCTTCCTAATATAACAGCACTTATAAAAAGTAACTTGGGCTACTTAGCGCTTGATGAAGGCAGTGTTACTGAGGCTGAGCGCTACTTTAGAAGTGCGTTAAGCCTTAACCAAAATATTGATAAACGCGCGGGGCAAATCTCAACCGGGCTTAATTTATTAATGGTCTTTTTAATTCAAGAACATCAGCTTAACTTTGAACGTCTCTATACTCCAACGGCAACTTTAACCCATGCATTTCCCAACGAAGCTAAACAAGCACAGCTACTTTGGCTTGAATTAGGCTACAAAAATTTAACTGGCGATTTCATAAGTCAAAAAGATAAACATCAGCTGCAAGCAGCTTACGAGCAATTAGAAAGCGATAAAATGAAACAGCTAGTAGCACATTATCTAGCTAAAAAGCTTGATGTTACTTTAACCCTACCTGAGCCCATTACCGCTAAAGAGTTTACCAGCCCTTGGTTTAACTTAGTAAAGCAATGCAATTGGGAGAAAAGCTTATAGCTTTAAGTTATAAACGTTTATCTGAGCTGAGTTAAACGCCGATGAAATTACACAGAGCTACTCGTCACTGACAGCCGGATTAAAAAGTATGGTTATCAATTTGCTAACACCTATAAATTAACTTTTACCGTCCTTTTTAAAGTATATAAATCAAGCAACTGAATTAGCCAATAAACGGAATATATAATAAGGTAGGCAAGCATACTTGAAAGTTAGCAATTAATATTAAGGATTAATATGACAAAAACTGCTTTACGCTCAACTATTTTGCTACCTGTATTTTTGCCTGCAGTATTTATTATTCTACTCTTGGTCATTGGTACAAGTAGTAACCCTGAACTCGCAGGTCAGGCATTTAGTGTTGCCCTTGCGTGGATAACAGAAACCTTTGGCTGGTTTTATATGTTATCAGTCGCTATCTTCTTGGTATTTATTGTGTGTGTCGCCGCCTCCAGTTGGGGGAATATAAAACTAGGCCCCGATCATGCACAGCCGCAATACAGCTTTGGTGAGTGGTTTGCCATGCTATTTTCTGCCGGTTACGGCGTAGCGCTACTTTATTTTGGTGTAGCCGAGCCAGTACTGCATTACGCATCCCCGCCATCGGGTGCGGCTGAAACCGTGGATGCCGCTAAGCAAGCAATGCAAATTGCCTTTTTCCATTGGGGATTTCATATTTGGGCTATTTATGGAATTGTTGGTTTAGTGCTGGCTTATTTTGCCTTTCGTCATGGTCTGCCGCTGTCTATTCGCTCAGCCTTGTATCCACTAATTGGTGATAAAATATATGGTCCTATCGGCCATACCGTTGATGTATTTGCCATACTAGGCACCTTGTTTGGTATTGCTACCACGCTCGGACTTTCGGTAACTCAAATCAACGCGGGGCTACACTATTTATGGCCCGATATTCCTATTAATACCACAGTACAAATTACCGCGATTGCTATTATTACCGCCGCAGCAACGCTCTCTGTAATCGCAGGGATGGATAAAGGGGTAAAACGTTTATCAATCGTGAATATGACCTTAGCGGTTTCATTAATGGCCTTTGTATTTTTTATTGGCCCAACTATTCATATTTTAGAATCGTTTTTACAAAATACCGGCAGTTATCTTAGTGGTATTGTTGAGCGGACCTTTAACTTACAAGCCTATAGTCGCAGTGATTGGATTGGGAACTGGACTTTATTTATATTTGGCTGGACGATTGCGTGGGCGCCGTTTGTTGGGATGTTTATCGCAAAAATTAGTCGCGGTAGAACTATTAGGCAATTTGTTGTTGGTGTAATGTTAGTTCCCACTATTTTTACTTTTTTATGGTTCTCAGTTTTTGGCGATACAGCACTGAATTTAATAATGAATGAAGGCTTTGATACGCTCATTGGTGATGTACAAGCAAATCATGCCGTCGCGTTATTTCAATTATTTGAAGTGTTACCGCTCTCATTTTTTATTTCGCTACTCACGGTTATTTTAATTGTTACCTTTTTTGTTACCTCGTCTGATTCCGGCTCTTTGGTAATCGACTCACTCGCTTCAGGTGGAAATATTAATACGCCAGCATGGCAGCGGGTGTTTTGGGCGGTGCTTGAAGGCGCTGTGGCGGCTGTTTTATTAGTGGCTGGTGGATTGAGTGCACTGCAAACCATGACCATTGCCAGTGCCTTACCCTTTGCTATCATTATGCTAATTGCCACTGCGGGGCTTTGGCGAGCGCTAAGAATTGAAGGCCATCGCGATACCAGCCTACAAGCACATTCACTCAATAGTCGTAATATTGATCTATCCCATTGGAAACGCCGTTTAGCGGCTATGGTTAATTACCCCAATAAAGAAAAAGTACATACTTTTATTGGTAGCGTAGTCGTTGAGGCAATGAAAGCCGTACAAGCAGAGTTGAAATCTCGACAATGGCATGCCGTGGTCGAATTTGATACTGATTTAGGACGCGCTCATTTAACTGTACTACGCCATGAGCATGTTGATTTTGTTTATGATATTCGCCTTACCGAGCATCCTATGCCAAGCTTTGCTTACTCAGAGCTGCGCCCAGATAATGACAATACTGAAATGTATTATAAGGCCGATGTATTTTTACGTCGTGGTGGTCTGTCGTACGATGTTTATGGCTACAATGAAGATGATATTGTGAAGGATATTCTTGATCAGTTTGAGAACTACTTACACTTTTTAGGTAACAGCCCCGGCGAACTACCTTGGGATATGGCTGAGCATGATGACATGTTAAATATCGATAAAGCTTAACTGATACAGCCAGTATTGATAAAACTGTAATTAAAAATAAAAAAGGCACTGTAAAGTGCCTTTTTATTTACTCAAATCTAATTAATTACAGCGCGTTAAGTACATCATCTGTTTTAGCAGCGCAAATGAAGTCATTTTTGTGTAACAACGTAATCGTTATTTTTATCTCATTTCATAAGTAAACGAAATGATTAAATTCCCCTTAAGCTGCATTAAAATAAAATTTACATAATTAACTTACTGATGGTATAACTGAACATGTTTTGGGAACGAGATGGTGAAAAATTAGGCTGCTAGCTAAAAACCTCACTCAGCTAGCTACCTCTTAAACCCTTTATGTAAAAAAGTGAAAACTTAAACCGTGTTCACCCTATTTTAAAATAGTAAAAGCAGACAGCAGGTTGTACTAATGGAAGAGTATTTAATCGTAAAACAACAAAAGAAAATTCCATTTATTATTGGAGCTTTATTGTTGTTAATAGCTCTTGGCTATTCAATTAAAGTAGTGCTGTTATCTAATGAAATACCTGCTCGTTATTTGAAACCAATACTCATATCTAAAATATCCTCGCCTAATATACTAAAAGGTATTGGCACTATAGAGCCTACACAAAAGGAGCTGTTATCTGCGCCTCTAAAAGGCAATATAACTGCACTTACAATTCGTGAAGGGCAAATCATAAAAAAAGGCCAAGTATTGGCAAAGCTCGTTAACTACGAATTAGAGCAAGAAATACATACCGCTAACTATGAACAACTGAATTTAGAGTCACAAGTAGCCATTGATAAGAGCAACTTAGCAATCAAACTTTCACAAGCTAAGGTCGATTTATCTAAAGCTCAAATGGCACTGCAACAACAATTACTTGAATTGAACGCTAATAATGTTTTGATGGAACAGGGTATTATTTCTGCTATTCGCTTTAAGCAAAGTGAAATGCTATATAAACAAAGTGAACTTGAAGTAAACGCTAAAAAAGAAGAACTTAACTTATTTAAAGGCGCATTTAATCAACAATTAATAGCGCTTAATAATAAAATGAGTATAGCTAAAAACAAGCTTAACTATTTAAATAAACGCCAAGAGCAACTCACTCTTAAGTCAAGTTTCGACGGAATTGTAAGCCAACATTTAGCTAAATTAGGCCAAGCAGTTACTCAAGGTCAGCCTTTGTTTGAGTTAATAGAAACAGATAATCTACTGGCAAAAATACAAGTTCCTCAATATTCATCTAATCAATTAGTAATTGGTCAACACGCCGACATAATCACACCAAGTGGAACGATAAAAGCCAAGGTTGAATATATTGATACTGTAATAAGGGATGGAGCTATTAATGTATTTTTAAATATTGAGACGCCACCTCCATGGCTTAGAAGTAGTCAAGCAATAGAAGCTCATATTTATTCTGAAGAATCTATAACAGTGCAAAATATTAAAAAACCAAGTGACTTTGATAGCCATAGCCAATGGAAGGTTTATGAGATAACGCCATCAAGCAAAGCTATTCTTACCCATATAAATTACAAATCGATCGAGCAATACACGTTAAGCTTAGATGAACCACTAAAAGGTAACTATGTGTTACTAATACCAGCTGATTACGCTACTGAAAATAACTTTGATTTAAAAGGTGCTTTTTGATGGATTATCCACTAATCGAATTTAACAATGTTTTTTATCAATACCCTAATACCAAAGTTAATACCCTTAAATCTATCAATTTTAAAATAAACAGTGGCGATTACATTGCAATTTCGGGGACTTCTGGCAGTGGTAAAAGTACCCTACTCTCTATTTTAGGCTTACTAAACTTACCTAGCGAAGGGCAATACACTATTTTAGGCACTAACACAGCAGAGCTAACCCCGGATGCTATTGCCACTATTAAAAATAGAGAGTTTGGCTTTATATTTCAAAACTTTAATTTATTAAATCATTTAAGCGTTTTTGATAACGTTGCTTTGCCACTTAGTTACAACAAGTCTGTATCAAGACATGATTATCAAAAAAAAGTAGAAACTGCACTTAATAAAGTAAACATGCTTGAGTTTATTAACACAAAGCCAAATCAATTATCGGGGGGGCAGCAGCAACGCGTGGCTATTGCTCGAGCATTAATAAACGAGCCTTCTATTATTTTAGCCGACGAGCCAACCGGTAATTTAGATTCAAACAATAGCGATAAAATATATCAGTTACTCAATAAGCTAAATCACGAAGGTAAAACCATTTGCTTAATAACACATGATGAAAACCATGCTAAGACGGCAAAAACGCGCATGTATATTCAAGATGGCAATCTAAGTGCTCAAGGGTATTAATGCGTCACTTAATCATTGATTTAACTTTTAATTGGCTAAAATACGCTAAGACAAATATTAAATTATGGCTCAGCTGCTTATTACTAAGTATTCCATTATGTTTAATTTTAAACACAAGTAATATTCATAGTCAGTATTTATCGGCTGATTACACGGCTATAAATAACAGTCAAGCTATTAAGCAAATTTATTTAAATGATTCTCAAACGGACCTACCCGTTGATGGATATATATTTGATGAAATCACTTTATTACACAATAACCTAACTGGCATTTTTGAGCGTTCAATCGAATTATCATTTAAGCGTTCAGTTAACCATGAAAGTGAGACAGCTAAAGTAAACTTCATATCGGGCGGCTATGAAGAATTAGGTATAATCCCCACTGTAGGTAGCTATGAGCAGTTAGATTTTCCAAAGCAAGGCAGCGCACTAAGTGCTGCTATTAGTTATTCATTTTGGCAAACTCACTTTGAGGGAGCAGCTAACGTTCTTGGCAAACAACTTATAGTTAATAAAAAAAGCATAAATATTGTTGCAGTAATGCCAGAGGCTTTTACAAGTTTTAGGCGTAATTATAAGTCAGACCTTATTATTCCATACGATCAGCTTAAACAAGTACTCCCTCAAGAGAGCAGCCTAACTCCAGATACGTTTACTTATATATTAGGGAACATTAAAAACGAAGCCGCTTTTTTAAAACCACTAAACAAGCACTTGCAAACCGAGATGTTTATATTTGATAACACCGAGCTTAAATTCAGTAATGGCATTGGCATTAACCCAACTCACTTTAACAAAGTGGTAAAACGCCTCAATCTATTACAATTATTATATTATATTTTGCTAACATTCAGCTTTATAGCATTTTGTGCGTTTTATTGCGCTGAATCCATAAAAAAGCAACAAGAAGAAGCTATTCGTAAATTGTGCGGAGCAAATACTACGCATATTTTTATCCAGCAAATTATTGATATAACTCTTACCAGCTTACTACTCATAATTGTAATTTGTGCTCTTTACCCGCTGAGTAATCACATTAGTACTCTATTATTACCAAGCTTAAAGCAGCTTAGCATTGCATTTTCATCAAGTAAGTTCGTCATATTTTATGGCTCTATAACTATATTTTTATTTATGCTTAATTATCTTCAAAGAAAGTGGATAACCACAAGTATTGGTCGTGGGCAAAGCGCAACTATAAGCGAAAAAATTCAGGTTTTTTCGTTACTTTCATTACTTACGAGCCTTGCCATTACAAGTGTTTACATTAGTAGTTTAGTTATATTTAGCCAAATTAATTTAAATAATAAAAATATGGGATTTGTTGCTGATAATATTTTAATTGCTAGTTTTAGCTTCCCGCAATCATCTAGCGAAGCATTTAACGCAAATAACTCCGCCCAACAATTGATGCAGCAATTAAATTCAATTTCTATTGTTGATGAAGTATCGCTTAGCTCAGTCCCGCCGCTATCGAAACGCAGTGGTTTTAGCAAATGGTATACCGTTACCGGGCAAGCTATAAGCTCAGGTAAAAGTGCCAGCACTGCAAGTCATAGAATAAGCCCTCAGTATTTTAAAACTATTGGCGCTAAGCTTATCTCAGGTAAAAGTATGCAATGGCAGCAATATCAAAAAGTTGTAGTTAACAAGGCTTTATGGGAACAATACTTTGAAGGCACAGAGTTGAGTCAAGCTTATTTATTAGCTCAATTTAATACAGGGAAAATAAAACATAAAGTGGTGGGTGTTGTTAATAATATATATAACGAAGGAGCAGATACACCGGCACAACCCATAGTCTATAGTGTAATAAGTGCACTTACAGGTTTTGAAACAATTATAATTAAAACCAATACGCCTATCAAACATGTTGAAAATGAACTAAAAAAGGCACTTAAGACATTAAGTGTAAGCTTTAACGATTTATCTCTTACGCCCCTTTCATCTCTAGTAAAAAATGAACAAGCACCGAGAAAGGCATTACTCATAATTACAATTGTCTGTGCAATAATTCTTTTACTTTCTGCACTTTTATACAACTACAGCAGCATAAAACAACTCACAGCTAAGTCATCAACGGAACTCGCCCTAAGGCGTGCTGTAGGTGCTCGTAGCTATCAAATATGTTATTTATTTTTGAGGTTGTTTTTTATTACATTTATGGTCGCTCATATAATTATTATTACTGTCTTTTTTTCTCAATATGAAAAGCTAAATGACTTTTTATTCAAGCAGCCTATTTTTGATCTAAACACTATAATTATAGTGCATTTAATCATTTTGCTAGCGGTTGTATTTATTATTGCTATAGAGATTAAAAAAACACTGAGTAACTCTTGGAACAACTTAACTTAAGGATAAACATGTACAAATTAATTATAGCCTTACTACTTTTGTATAGCGGTAACACGTACGCCGAGAATTATAGCTTCTCGCATTACCAAATGGTTAAGTCGCCCATTAATAATACCGCTCCACAAATATTTTTATTTAACAGCAAAGGCGAGTTAATGCATTACTCAGATAAATATTTACCCAATATTTTATCTATTTTTAAAAATAAACAAAGCCATCCTGATTCTGATTTACTTAAAAGTAATTTAGAACAACTATTAACAGCATTACCCGATTTTACCCAACAAAAATATACGTTAATTTATACTTCGATAGATGAGGATGTAGGCCCTTGTCCGCCTTGTAGGCAACAAGAAAAAACTATCGACATTCTCAAAAATAAGTTTTCTGATAAACAACTAAAGGTTCATTCAATTTCTATCAATGCTAGTGACTATGGCATGCTGAACGCAGATAAAACCTAAGTAACTAAACACACATAAAAAAAGGCACTTTGCGGTGCCTTTTTATTTACTCAAATCTAATTAATTACAGCGCGTTAAATACGTCATCTGTTTTAGCAGCGCAAATGAAGTCATTTTTATGCAGACCTTTAATTGAATGGCTCCACCAAGTCACGGTTACTTTGCCCCATTCGGTTAATAAACCCGGGTGATGCCCTTCGTCTTCAGCCATATCACCTACCTTATTGGTAAACGCAATGGCTTGTTTAAAGTTTTTAAACTTATAAACGCGCTCTAACTGCATAATACCGTCGCGTACTTCTGGCACCCAGTCAGGGATTTTTTTAATTAATTCAGCCAATTCAGCATCAGATACTTTTGGTGCATCTGCATGACAGGCTTCACATTTTTGTGCACTTAATGAAGACATTTTAAATCCTTAGTTTAGCGTTACTTTTTTCAAAAATTAACTAGCTAATTTTTCTTTTGGAGGAAACTTAGGGTCGTGCAAACCAAGTGATTTAGCTTGCTCAACTAAAGTCATTATATCCATTTGAGATATTTCAAACAGATCATGAATCGAATTTATCGTGTAATACAATGGTTGCATAATATCTATACGGTACGGTGTACGTAGCACATCTAACACATTCATTGGATTAATCTCTGGTGTATCTGAATACACGTATTGGGTTTCCCCTGGGCTTGATAAAATACCGCCACCGTAAATACGCAATCCTTTTTCAGTTTGCATCAAACCAAACTCAACGGTAAACCAGTACATGCGCGCTAAATAAACGCGATCTTTTTTCTCTGCCGCGTATCCTAGTTGCCCATACTTGTGGGTAAATTCTGCAAAGTCAGGATTGGTTAGCATGGCACAATGACCAAATATCTCATGAAAAATATCGGGTTCTTGTAAGTAGTCAAATTCTTCACGGCTACGAATGAAGGTAGCTACAGGAAATTGCTTGTTAGCGAGCAACCTAAAAAACTCATCAAAATCGATAAGTGCAGGTACAGGTGCAACCTGCCAACCTGTGGTTGCTAAAAGTACTTCGTTTAGCTCACTCAGCTGTGGGATACGATCATGAGGCAGATTGATTTTTTTCAATCCTTCCATGTACTCATCACAGGCTTTGCCTTCTATGCACGCAAGTTGGCGTGCTACAAGCTCAGACCAAATTTTATTTTCTTCATCGCTCCAATGTATAACCCCATTTTCATCAGGTGTTTTGGAGGTGTAATTACTTGCTTTAGCCATAAATACCTTCTTTGGGATAAAACCCTAAATCGGTGTCAAAATAACAGCCAAATGCTTGGCTATTCGATGTAGCCATACTATGCAAAAGTGAACAAAAGTTTAATAGCTTGACGCAGATCAATACTTTTGCAGATCACACAGATCGTAAATTTAAAATTACACTAGAGCAAAGATAAAAACACAGCCCATTCTTAATAGTGCCCACAGGAAGAATTTAATGTAACCATTAATTTACACCTCAAGATATTTTAGTAAATGCTTGGTTGAGATCGTTAATAATATCGTTAACATCTTCAAGTCCAACTGATAAACGAATTAAACCATCACTAATTCCAGCTGCTAGTCTTTCTTCGGGAGTGTATGGCGAATGCGTCATTGATGCAGGGTGTTGAATGAGCGTTTCAGCATCGCCTAAGCTAACCGCTAATGTGCACAGTTGCATACTATCAATAAAATGCTCACCGTCGGTTAAGCTCCCTTTAATTTCAAAGGCAATAACACCGCCAGCCGCTTTCATTTGCTTACCAATATACTTGTAACCCGGGTGAGACTTAAGCCCAGGGTAATACACTTTATTTACTTGCGGATGAGCTTCTAAATACTCAGCAATCGTTTGCGCACTTTGGCAATGGCGTTCAATGCGAATAGCTAAAGTTTTTAAGCCGCGATTTATTAACCACGCATCGTGTGGACTAATAGTGGCACCAATATCTTTAAGCACGGTCATTTTAATCTGTGTAATATGCTCAAGTGAACCACACACAATACCCGCAACAACATCGCCGTGACCATTTAAATACTTGGTCGCGCTATGCATTATAATATCGATACCGTACTTTTTTGGTGACTGCAGCAGCGGGGTTAAAAACGTATTGTCGACCACACTCAGTAAATTATGCTGTTTAGCAACATCGCCAATAAGTGCTAAATCAATCACTGCCATGGTTGGATTGATTGGTGTTTCTACAAATATCATTTTTGAGTTAGGTTTAATGGCTGCGCGCAGTTCACTCTCATTGGTCATATCAACAAAGGTGACTTCAATTCCCCATCGCGGCAACATATGCGAAAAAAAAGCAAAGGTGCAGCCATACAGAGCGCTTGATGCAATTAAATGATCGCCTTGCGATAGGAAGCTTAGTACCGAAGCGGATACCGCACCCATACCTGTTGCCGTGGCGGCGGCGGCCTCACAGCCTTCTAATTGCGCCACTTTTTGCTCAAGTTCAGTAGTGGTTGGGTTACCTAAACGCGTGTAAATATAACCGGGCTCCTCACCTGCAAAGCGGGCAGCACCTTGAGCGGCATTTTCAAAATGAAACGTAGACGTTTGATACAAAGGTGAGGTTAATGCGCCATGGGGGTCGTTTGCTTTTTGTGGGCCATGGATACATTGGGTATTTTGATGATGCTTGCTCATTGTGTGTTCTCGTTTTTATTATGTGTGTCAATAGCATAAATAAAACGCACCGCACTTAAAATCACAAGCATGCCGGATGCTCAGATGGCTATTTGTGCAAACTTTACCCAAAAAGCTGTACACAAATATTGCCAACGAAGTCTCACTACTTAGTTTCAGCTCCCTTACGGCTCATAATTTTACTCGCAATCCCTTGGACTGTGCCTTTTAACAAGCTACGCTTGTTTTCAAGACGCGGTAAGGGTCGGCTTAACTCCATAGCTTTGTAACCAATACGCGCTGTAAATATACCGGCACTAACACCTTGTGCAGCTCGCCCTGAAAGCTTTCCTAATAATTCAGCACTGAGTGCCGTGGCAGCTAAATCAGAAACGAGCTCTGCACTACCTACAAACATTACTTGCTTAATAAGCATGCGGTAAAGTTTAATGCGGCTGGCATAACCAAAGCCAATGCCATATATTCGGCCTATTTGCTCTATTAATTTAGTGCCACGCCACAGCACAGCCATCATATCCACCAGCGCAATAGGGCTTAGAGCAACTAATAAAGCTGACTCTGTTGCAAAACGGTTTATTAACTTTTTAGCTTGATTGTCTTGCGTTATCAGTAAGCTATTCGCGTACAGAGACATTATTTCTTTGTCACTGTGGTGCGTAGCGACCTGATTTTTAAAGTTTTCGAAATTATCTAATTGCTGATGTTTATTAAGCTTTTCAAGCCAAGGTATCGCCCCGCCTACCTGCTCACTATTGAGCAAACGGTTAGCTTCATGGCGGTGTAGCTGATTACGCTTTAAGCTGCGTAACATTCTATATTCACGCCACAATAAACGCGATATCAGTAGTACACCGGTTATTACAGCGGTTAAGTACACCCCACCTAAAATAACTGACTGCTGAAACGCCAATACAATTGAAAATGCGAACTCAAGTAATATTAAAACAATAAAGCTCAGTGCAAATAGGCCTTTAAGGGTTTGCCACTTAGACTTTTTATATACAGGCTCAATATCGATTTCAGGTTCAATTAGCTCGTCGCTATCTTTGCTAGGCTGCTCACTTTGTCCCTGCTCTACGACTTTAGCCGCTAATAAATCTGGTTCATTTTGCTCAATATTTTGGGCATTAATACGACGCCCAGCCTGAAATTGGTGTGTTGACTCACTCATGTTAACTTATCTCCTAACAAGTACTGCATCACATGGTCTAAGCGAATGTGCTTAAGCTGTTGATCTGGGCTTGGCATAGGTGCAAACGATAAAAACTCAAACCCATGTGCTGGCCACTCACTTTTATTGAGCATTCTGCTCGGCGGCTGAGGAGGCAGGTAAGTTAGCCACTGTTGTTCATCCAATGGCTTGCCATAGATACAGTCGAGTGTTTGCCCCTTATCAACCACTTGGCGAGACACAGTGGCAGCAATTGATGACATCGCCAATGTTTCTATTTTTACCCCATCAAATTTTAAGTGATTGCTTTGCTCTTTAACTAACGAATCGAGTAACAATGCAAGATCTTTGTGATGCTTCGCACTGATGTGATCGGACTTATTAGCAGCAAATAATATTTTATCAATATTAGGTTTAAACAAGCGTTTAAAAAAACCAGAATCACCATAGCTAAAGTGTGACAATAGTTGATTGATAACTCGACTTTGCTCAGCCAACGTTTCATAACCTTCATTTAACGCACTCAGTACATCTACCAAGACGATTTGACGGTCAAAATGGCGAAAATGCTCATTATAAAATGGCTTAACGACTTCTTTTACGTAAGCATCAAAACGTTTAATTAAATGCGCTAAGTTAGAACCCGCTACTACATCGTCACTGATTTTTTCAGGACTAATTGGAAAAAATAGTAATAATGGTGCACCTTGCAAGTCACCCGGCATTAACATCCGCCCAGGCTGTAACATGGCAAGCTTAGTGTCTTTTTTTAGCCCTACCAACATGGTTTGATAACATCGTGCAATATCAGCCAGTGCGTTTTCATCTACCGGTGCATCTAAATCAAGCAGCTCTATGGATTGTAAAAATTCAGCTGAGCTTTGATCACGTGGCGTTTGACTAAGTAATGGATATTGTTGCTCGCACCACTGTTCAAAGCTTTGTGCGAGCATAGGTAGGTCAAGCAGCCACTCACCAGGATAGTCAATAATATCTAAATAAAGCGTCGATTGGGGTGAGAAATGACCGCGCAGACCCGCGTTGCTTTGATATTTAATCGCCAAACGTAAAGTATTAATTCGCTCGGTAGAAGCGGGCCATGCAGGGTCGCCTTCACTTGGTAGTAAAGCACTTATTGCACGGTTGTAATCAAAAGTGGGAACATTTAATGCCTCTTGCGGCACAATTTTAGTAGCAATGTGGCGGTGTTCACGCATTACATCGAAAAAAGGTAAGTTGTTGTCATTCGCCTGAGAGGTTAAATGCTTAACTAACGCGCTAATAAACGCCGTTTTACCACTGCCGCTCAGCCCTGTTACGGCAAGTTTAACGTGTTGATCTAAACTACGGTGCAGGGCTTTTTGTGCTTTGCCTTTAACGCTTTTGAAGGTCTTTTTTGCAAATGATTGGCTCATAAAGTGTTTTGCACCTTAGTTGCCGTCATTGATCAGGCTGCAAACAAGGTGCTTATTAATCCTTTAAAGTTTATTAATTTCACGGCTGACCGTAAACTCGCTTGAAGTAACGTAGCGTTCCATGTTTTGAAGGCGGCTATCTACACGGGTCAATCGCTCTTTTAAGTCTTGAAGCGCACGACGCGGTGGCTCGCCTTTTTGCCATACTTTAAATTTTACTTCTAGCGGATCACCGCCATAGGTTGATTGTGTTTTATTTACAGCACTGGGTTGTTTTTTATCTAAAATAAACCACGCTGCAATATACGCTACCACAAATAATGGGCCACCGGTTAGTAGTACAGCACTAACAAAAATAATGCGAACTAACCATAACTCCATATTAAAGTAGTCACTTAATCCCGCACATACACCGGCAATTTTACCGCGTTGTGGGTCTCTTAATAATTCGCGTTTGGTGTTCATACTTTTTGTCTCCACTGTGGTGACTCTTGATCAAGTAACGCTTCTAATGTCTCGATTCTATCAGTCATTTTTTCAGCTTTTTGAGCAAGTTCTAATAACTGGTGATGCTCATGCTCGCTTAACCCTTGGCTTACCTGCTTTTTGCTTCGATAGTGTAAAATTAACCACAGTGGTGCAACAAAAATCATAAACAAGATAAAGGGTGCAATTAGTATCTCTGGATCAAACATAATCCTCTCCTGACAATCCGTATTCAATGTTGATGTCAGGGGCACAAGGCCCCTGTTTTATATTTATTTATTCGAGAGTTTCTTTTTAAGTTCAGCTAACTCGTCGTCAATTTTTTCATTCTTTTGTAAATCAGCAATTTCATCTGCTAACGTTTGTTTACCCAAATCATAAGACTCTATTTGAGATTCTAGCCCATCAATTTTGGTTTCGTAACGTTCAAAACGATTAAGTGCATCATCTACTTTAGAACTATCAAGTGCTTTTTTAACCTCAAGGCGCGACTCAGCCGAGCGTTGACGTAAAATAATCGCTTTTTGACGTGCTTTAGCATCCGCTAGTTTCTCTTGTAGCGTAGTCACTTCTTGCTGTAGTTTCTCGATATGAGATTCTACATGATCAAGTTCACTTTCTACTGCAGCGACTGCATCGGCTGATTTTTGCTTTTCAAGTAAAGCTGAGCGAGCTAAATCATCACGATCTTTGCTCAGTGCTAATTCGGCTTTGTCTTGCCAATCGCTTACTTGAGCTTTTAGTGTGTCTACGCGACGTACTAATTCTTTTTTCTCAGCAAGGGTTTTTGCTGACGTAGAGCGTACCTCTACTAGTGTATCTTCCATCTCTTGGATAATAAGACGAACCATTTTTTCAGGATCTTCTGCTTTATCTAAAATGGCATTGATATTAGAATTAACAATGTCTGCAAAACGTGAAAAAATTCCCATAACATATACCTCTATTATTTAATCTAAATGTGTCTGCTTTTATTAGTATCAATATGCTTGCCAACTTTTATATTTTTAAAATACCATTTATTTTCAATATGTTAAATGTAAATTACAAATTACTTTTGTTATCTGCCATAATGAAATACACTAACTGTTAGTAAAAATGACTAAGAGTTAGGAAATATGAGTCAATATCGCCAACAGGACAATTTACTTGGCCAATCAGACAGCTTTTTATCGGTGCTTGATCAGGTTTCGCAACTGGCTAACCTAGATAAACCCGTACTTATTATTGGTGAACGTGGTACCGGTAAAGAGCTAATTGCAGCACGTTTACACTTTTTATCCAAACGCTGGGATCAAAGTTACGTCAAGCTTAACTGTGCGGCATTGAACGAAAACCTGCTCGAGAGTGAATTATTTGGTCATGAAAGTGGCGCTTTCACAGGCGCAAGTAAACGCCATGAAGGCCGCTTTGAGCGCGCCAATAGTGGTACCTTGTTCTTAGATGAGTTAGCAAATACCTCTGCCATGGTGCAAGAAAAGCTATTAAGAGTGATTGAGTATGGTGAGTTTGAGCGTGTTGGCGGCAAGCAAACCGTTAAAGTAGACACTCGTTTAGTCTGTGCAACCAATGAAGACTTACCCCATTTAGCACAACAAGGTGAATTTAGAAGTGATTTACTCGATAGACTCGCGTTTGATGTGATCACCTTACCGCCACTGCGTGAACGTCAAGATGACATTATGTTGCTAGCTGAACAGTTTGCGATGAACATGGCACGAGATCTTGAGTGGGAGCTATTTAGTGGCTTTACCCGTAGTGCACAAGAAAGTTTACTCAGTTATGAGTGGCCGGGTAATGTCCGTGAACTTAAAAATGTGGTAGAACGAAGTCTGTATCGCCACGGCAATGAACATATTCCTGTACATAAAATTATTTTAGACCCATTCGAAAGTCGCTTTAGACCTAAAGCCCGCATAAAACATGCACAAGCACCTGCTATAATACAATCTGAACCGACTACTCATGCACAGCCTATAGAAGCGCCTGTAGCATTGAGTTCAAGTACCAAAGAACCTGAGTTTCCATGCGACTTAAAAACGCTCTCTAATGAATTTGAAATTACATTGATAAAAAAAGCATTAGAACATAGCCAATTTAATCAAAAGAAGACTGCAGAAGTACTTGGTTTAACGTATCATCAACTACGTGGTTATTTGAAAAAATACAATTTGCTAGAATAGTAGAGGTTGTGCGGGTGCATAAATTATTACTTGCTTTAATATCATTGAGCTTAGTAGGTTGCATTGATAGTAAAGAAGAAATCTTAGAAGAAAAAAACCAAGGCCTCGTTTATTGCGCCGAGGCTAATCCTGTGTCGTTTAACCCACAAGTCACAACAACAGGATCGACTATCGATATTATTGCTAACCAGTTATACGACCGGTTAATTAGTATTGACCCCGTGACCGCCGAATTTAAGAGTGAACTTGCCACTGATTGGAAGATCAGTAAAGACGGTAAATCGGTTACCTTCACTTTGCGCAAAGGAGTTAAGTTTCATACCACCTCTTATTTCACTCCTAGCCGTGAATTTAACGCTGATGATGTAATATTTACTTTTAGTCGATTATTCGACGTTTATAATCCTTATCACTTTATTGGCGATGCTAATTACCCTTACTTTCAAAGTGTGGGGATTGACCAGCTAATTCGTAAAATTGTTAGAGTCTCTGATCATCAAGTACGATTTGAGTTATTTAATGCCGAGAGCAGCTTTTTAGCTAATATGGCGACCGATTTTGCTGTCGTGCTCTCTAAAGAATATGCCATGGCGCTCAAAGCTAATAATCAAGAAAACCTATTTGATCAATACCCTATTGGAACAGGCCCCTATATTTATAAAGAGTACCGACGCGATCATTTAGTGCGCTTTTATAAAAACGCTGATTATTGGAAGCATGAGGTTGCCCTTGAGCAATTGGTGTACGACATTACTCCAAATGGTACCACCCGTATCGCTAAAATATTGACCAAAGAGTGTGATGTAACCGCACACCCGAGTAGTGCCCAATTAAGTATTTTAGCGCAGCGTGATGATATTAACGTTGAAAGAGAAACTAACTTAAATATTGGTTACTGGGCATTTAATACCGAGCGTCCACCGTTTGATAACTTAAAAGTACGTCAAGCATTGGTTCATGCCATTGATGTAGATAAAATAATGCAAGCGGTATATTACGGGAATGGACTGCGTGCACAATCTATTCTTCCGCCTACGTCATGGGCATTTGAACTACAAAAAAACATGCCTATTTTTGACCCACAGTTAGCAAAAAAATTATTAACTGAAGCTGGTTTTCCAAAAGGCTTTGATATGAGCATTTGGGCTATGCCGGTAAGCCGTATTTATAACCCCAATGCCCGCAAAATGGCTGAGCTAATGCAAAGTGATTTACGCAAAATTGGCGTTAATGTAAATATTGTAGAATATGAATGGAACACCTTTATTCAACGCATTGGTGAGCATCGCCACGACAGTGTGTTATTAGGTTGGGCAGCTGATACACCTGATCCCGATAACTTTTTTAGCCCATTATTAAGTTGTACTGCGACCTTTAGTGGCAAAAACCCTGCAAACTGGTGTAACCCTGAATTTGATTTACTACTGACCAAAGCGTTAGACACCACAGATTTAAATTTACGTAAACAATATTACGACGCAGCACAAAGCATGATCATCAAACAATTGCCTTTACTGCCAATTGCCCATGGCATGCGTTTTCAAGCAAGTAGCGCAGATGTTGAGGGCATTACCTTAGGGCCATTCGGTGCTATTTCGTTGGCTAACGCGAGGAAAAAATAATGATCTTAGATTATATTTTACGCCGCCTCGGACTGTTATTTTTTATGGTGTTGCTACTCAGTATTTTTACCTTTTCGTTGAGTTATTTATTTCCTGGCGATCCGCTCAGTAACTTAAGCGGCATACCTGACACTAACTTTACCCAAAATGCGCAGTTAGAAGAAAAGTACTTATTTAACAGTAACTACTTTATGCAGTACATCGCCTTTGTAGGACGAATTTTACAAGGGGATTGGGGAATGTCATTCGCCTCGGGGAGCAGTGTTTTCGCCCATGTGGTTGATTTAATTCCTGCAACATTAGAGCTAAGTATCTATGCGTTATTTATTTCGGTGGTAGTGGGTGTGCCTGTCGGTATTTTAGCATCGGCATATAATAAACAATGGCCTGATAAATTTATTAGCTCTACAGCGATGATTGGCTATTCTATGCCGATTTTTTGGCTGGCATTATTATTAATTATGGTTTTTTCGCTCAAGCTTGGCTGGTTTCCCATGTCGGGGCGAGTGAGCTTGTTGTATGAGATACCCGCGAGCACAGGATTTATTTTACTTGATATTTTACTCGCTGATTTTCCTTACAATGGTTTGGCCATGTTAGATGCGCTGCATCACCTTACTTTACCTACTATTGTACTTGCGATGTATCCAACCACGGTATTAGTGCGCTTTACTCGCGAATCGATGTTAAAAGTGATGGATCAAAACTTCATTAAAACAGCTCGCGCCAAAGGGCTTACTCGTGGGCAGCTTATTATTCATCACGCCCTAAGAAATGCCTTACTACCGGTTATAAAACAAATAGGTTTGCAGTTTAGTACCTTGATCACCTTAGCGATGATCACTGAAGTTATTTTTTCGTGGCCAGGGATCGGTCGCTGGTTAATAGACAGTATTTATCAACGTGATTATCCCGCCATACAAGGTGGGTTAATGGCCGTCTCTTTATTTATTATTATTGCCACAATTATGGCCGAACTGACCTACACCCTACTCGATCCTCTGTCTCGGAACCAAGCGCATGGCAAAGTTTAACTTATTTTCAGAAGATTCAAATAAATCGCCATTAGCGAGACTCTGGCGAAAGTTTAAAAATAACCACCCTGCACTGGTTGGCTTATGGGTGTTTATTGCCTTTAGTCTGTTAGCGGCTACCGCGCCTTTTCTTGCGCCTTATGGGGTAAATCAACAGCACAGTGATGCACTATTACTGCCTCCCTCGTGGAATGAAATGGGCGATGTGCGGTTTATACTTGGCACCGATGATTTAGGCCGAGATGTGCTGTCTCGTTTAATGAATGGCGCCACATATACGTTCGGGTTATCGGTTGTGGCTGCACTGATCACCACTGTTATTGGTGTGTTGGTAGGTACCTTTGCAGGGATCAGTAAAGGCATACGTTCTAGTTTTTTGAACCACTTACTGGATGTAACGCTGTCAATTCCCTCATTGTTACTGGCCATCATTATTATTGCCATACTTGGGCCTGGATTAATGAATACCGTATGGGCAATTATTTTAGCCTTATTACCCCAGTTTATTCATTCAATTAGAAACCTGATAGTTGACGAACTTGGCAAAGATTATGTTACAGCCTACCGCTTAGATGGCGCCTCTAAATGGCATATTTTATCACGCGGGATTTTTCCTAATGTGTATGAATATATTGTAGTTATTTTTACGATGGCGCTTTCTACTGCTATTTTAGATATTGCGGCATTAGGGTTTTTAAAACTGGGTGCACAGCCGCCGACTACTGAATGGGGCGCAATTTTAGCAGAGAACTTAGGACTTATATATTTAGCACCTTGGACGGTAGCATTGCCGGGCGTCCTGTTATTTTTAGCGGTTCTTTCAACAAACTTAGTGGGCGATGGACTTCGCAAAGTTTTACAAGCGCGTAAGGCCGATTAGATGCAGTTACTAGATATTCGAAATTTAACCATTGAACTTCAAACTTCCGAAACCGCCATTCGTGCTGTTGATCGCGTAAGCTTTAGTTTAAAAGAAGGTGAAGTACACGCTTTAGTGGGCGAATCAGGCTCTGGCAAAAGCTTAATTGCAAAAGCCATCGTCGGCGTGCTTAATGAGCGCTGGGTGATAACCGCAGATAGAATGCATTGGCGTGGTGTTGACTTAATGCGCTTAACACCAGAGCAACGCCGTAAAACAGTTAGCCAAGACATTGCGATGATTTACCAAGACCCCAGTCGCTGTCTAGATCCTACTGCTAAAATATTTAACCAAATCGCTGAAACACTGCCTGAAGTGGCTGCTAAAGGATTTTTCTTAAAACGCAACCGAGAGCGTAAAGATCGTGTTAAAGCCTTAATACATAAAGTAGGTATTAAAAATCATGAAGCGGTGCTTGATAGCTACCCGCATGAGCTCTCTGAGGGCGTATGCCAAAAGGTTATGATAGCCATGGCGATTGCCCGTACACCGAAGCTACTCATTGCTGATGAGCCTACAACCGCACTAGAAAGCACCACCCGTGCACAGGTGTTTAGGTTATTAAAAAGTTTAAATCAGCTAAAGAACATGTCTATTTTGATGATCTCTCATGAGCTGGAAGAAATTGTTAATTGGTCGCATGGTATTCATGTGTTGTACTGCGGTCAAATGGTTGAAGCAGGTCCAACACACCGTATTTTTAGCCAACCTCGCCATCCGTATACGCAGGCTTTACTAAAAAGCCTGCCCGATTATGAGCATGGTTTAGCCCATAAAGAACCCTTTTATGCGCTTAAAGGCACTATTCCAACATTACAACATTTACCGATTGGTTGTCGACTCGGTCCACGTTGCCCACAAGCACAAAAAGAATGTGTGGTTGCGCCTAAACTTTCAAAGCATCATGGTCATAGCTACGCCTGTCACTTCCCGCTGATCAAGGAAATAAAATAATGCAGCCACTGTTAAAAGTTCAAGCCTTATCAAAAACCTTTAACATGCGCGCGGGTCTGTTTAGCCGTAAAAAGTTTGATGTTTTAAAAAACATCTCATTTTGTATTGGTAAAGGTGAAACAATTGCCATTATTGGTGAAACAGGCTCAGGAAAAAGTACCCTGGCTAAATTATTAGTGGGTGCATACAGTGCCGATAGCGGGCAGATATTATTAGAGAATAACACTATAGAAAACAATGGTAATCGTGATGCCCAGTGTCGTTATATCCGAATGATTTTTCAAGACTCCGCCACCTCATTAAACCCAGCAGTGACCATTGCTGAAATGCTCGATGATTGCCTAAAATTCAATACTGATTTTGATAAAACTCAACGTAGTGAAAAAATTGGTAGTACGCTGCTTAAAGTGGGTCTACTGGTCGATCATCAGCAATACTATCCGCATATGTTTAGTGTGGGGCAATTACAGCGTGTAGCGCTCGCTCGCGCGCTTATATTAGATCCTAAGGTTGTTGTACTCGATGAGGCACTTTCATCGCTTGACCCTTCTGTAAGAGCGCAAATAGTAAATCTATTACTTAAACTACAGCTTGAAACTGGATTAACCTATATTTTGATCACCCATCATTTAAGTTTAGTGCGCCATATTAGCGACCAGCTAGTGGTACTCAATAAGGGTGAGATTGTTGAATACGGCGCTACAGAAACTATTTTTCAAAACCCGCAATCAAAGGTTACTCAGCGCTTATTGAGTTGTTAATGTCTAAACAAACAAAAAAGGCGCCAATTGGCGCCCTTTTTAATTTAGCTATTACTTATTCAGCTGCTTGAGCTGCTTTTGGTACATTAAGCTCTGCTTGTTGCTTAAGCGATTCAATGAATACCGTATAGTTTTTCTGCGCTTGCGCCATAGTAATGTTTTGCTTCATTTGTGGCTCAATGTTGTCACTCACTGGTGCATCATTTACCGCTTTAAGCGCAACAATCGCTGCATCGCCATTATTTAAGTTAACCATATCATATACAGCTGCATCACTAGGATGTGCCATTTTGAATACTTGGGTAACAATAGCAGGTGAAACAGCAAAGCTTTCACGAGTTAGTTGCGACTCTTGACGAACGTTTAGTGATTGCTCAGCAGCCACATCGTTTAAGCTCTTGCCTTCTTTTACTTGTGCAAATAACGTGCGTGCTTTTTCTTTTGCAAGGTCTGATGCCTTTTCATTCATTAAGCGTGTTTTAATTTGCTCACTTACCTCGCTTAATGCTTTCGTTGCCGCAGGTTGGTGCTCATTTACACGCACCACAATCACATGCTCATTACCAAGCTCAATTACTTCTGAATTGACTTTATCTTCTAGTAGTTCAACTGATGATAAGGCAGTCACAACCGCTGGGTTATTAAGCGGCTCAGGAAGCGCGCTAAGCGCTAGTAAAGAAGTAGATTGTACTTCTACACCCGCCACTTCAGCAGCATCGTCTAAGCGATCAGAAATCTCAAAGGCTAATGCCCCCATTTCTGTTTGCTTCTCGTAAAACGCATCTACTTTTTCAGCTTGCTCAAGTTCAGCACGTAGGTCAGCTTTAACCTCATCAAACGGTTTAACTTGTTGAGTTTGTAGATCAGTCAGTTTGATGATGTGATAACCAAACTCAGAGGCAACAACGTCAGAGTAATCACCTTTGTTTTGCAATGCGAACGCTGCATCTTCAAATGCTGGTTCCATAACATCACGTTCAATCCACTCTAAATCGCCACCCATTTCTGCACTAACAATGTCATCTGACGATGTCTCTGCTAGCTCAGCAAAATCAGCACCAGCGTTAAGCTGGGCAAGTAACGACTCAGCTTTCGCTTTAGCCGCATCATCATCTTCGCTATTGTCGATTAGAATATGCGACACACGACGCTTTTCTGGTTCAACATATTGCGCTTTACTCTGCTCGTAATATGCTTTTACATCGTCTTCGCTTACCGATGCAACATCAATATCATCAGCATTTAGTTCGATATAATTAACTGAGATTAATTCAGGTGATAAAAATTGACCAGCGTTTAATTCATAGTAATCCGCAACTTCTTGCTCTGTAACTTCAACATCAGCTTGCATTGCTTGTTTATCAATTACTAAATAATCAATGCTTCGTGTTTGCTGTTGCAACGCAATGGCTGATTTAAGCTCATTTGGCAGCGCAAAATCAGTACCCGCAACGGCAGATACTAACTGGCTACGCGTCATATCATCACGCAGGTATTCACGAAATGCGTCAGGTTGAAAATTCATTTGACGAATAACTTGTAAATAACGGTCGTTATTAAACTTGTCGCCAATTTTAAAATAAGGTAGCTCTAAAATTGTTTTACGAACGCTTTCATCACTTACGCGCAAACCAAGCTCGGCAGCTAACTGACTTTGTAATTCTTGTTGTACTAAACGGTCAATCACACCTTGACGGATTTGAGCCATGTAAGTTGGATCAGCTGCTATTTGGGTAAAGTACTCACCAAATTGTTGTTCTAAGCGGCTACGTTCATTTTGAAACGCACGGCTAAATTCTGTTTGGCTAATTTTAATTCCATTTACTTCAGCAACGGGTTGTTCTGTGGTTTGACCTAAGTAACTACCGATCCCAGCTAAGGCAAAAGATAAAATCACCGCGCCTAAAATGACTTTGGCTACCGGCCCTTGCGAACCTTCTCTGATTTTCTCAAGCATTTGTTTATCTCTTTTCTGAGCAAGGTATTTTCTACCTTGTCATATGTAAAAAAAGCGTATCTTACCAGATACGCTTTTTCACTTGAAGTAACTGGCGGTGAAGTAACTTAATTTATCGATTGCAATAATTAAGCGTCTCTTTACTCGCCATAACTAAATTGTTTACACAATGATTAGTTTACTGCGTCTTTAAGCGCTTTACCGGCTTTGAAAGCTGGGATGTTAGCTGCAGCAATTTGAATCGTTTCACCAGTTTGTGGGTTACGACCTGCACGAGCAGCACGCTCACGTACAGAGAAAGTACCAAAACCAACAAGTGCAACTGAGTCGCCATCTTTTAGCGCGCCAGATACAGATTCGATGAATGAATCTAGTGCACGACCTGCAGCCGCTTTAGAAATGTCAGCATCAGCTGCGATTTGATCGATTAATTGAGATTTATTCACAATATCATCCTCTTTCATTGTTGTTATCAAGAGCGATTGTTTTTTAAACTAACATCACTGTTTTGAAATTTTTGAGCAATTTTTTTAAAGCTCATATGATTATATTTTTCTTAAGCCTAGGCCCTGCAAGGGCTAGGCTTGAAAACCAGTGCTTAACTTATCATACCGTTTAGATTTGAAAAGCCCCTAAAAGCACTTTTTTTGGCTTTTTTACTGCTTTTTTGGTGTTTCGACTGAAAAACTATCAACTGGATGCACTAAAGCAAGCTTTAATACTTCGTCAATCCACGTAACTGGGTGAATCTCAAGACCCGCCAATACGTTATCAGGTATCTCTTTTAAGTCACGTTCGTTAATTTTAGGGATCACCACCGTTTTAATACCACCTCGGTGAGCCGCTAATAATTTCTCTTTTAAACCACCAATTGGCAGTACTTCACCACGTAGGGTAATCTCACCCGTCATGGCCACATCAGAGCGCACTGGATTACCCGTTAGGCTTGAAACCAAACACGTAACCATTGCGATACCCGCACTTGGACCATCTTTAGGAGTTGCGCCCTCAGGTACATGCACGTGAATATCACGTTTTTCATAAAAGTCGCTATTAATACGTAGCTCATCAGCACGATTACGCACAACAGTCATTGCCGCTTGAATCGACTCTTGCATTACATCGCCTAACGAGCCGGTGTAAGTCAACTTGCCTTTACCTGGTACTGCAGCACATTCAATCGTTAGTAAGTCACCGCCTACTTCTGTCCATGCTAGGCCAGTTACTTGGCCAATACGGTCGCCATCTTCTGCTTTACCGTAATCAAAGCGTTGCACACCTAAGTACTCTTCAAGGTTATCTGCATCGATAGTAACCGTTTTGGTGTCTTTTTCCATTAAGATATTTTTAACCGCTTTACGGCATAATTTAGACACTTCACGCTCTAAGTTACGAACGCCCGCTTCACGCGTGTAATATCGAATAATACCGATAATGGCACTGTCAGCAATTTCAACTTCTTTCTCTTTTAAGCCATTACGCTTAACTTGCTTTGGAATTAAATGTTCTTTAGCTATATTTAATTTTTCATCTTCGGTATAACCGGCTAAACGAATAACTTCCATACGGTCCAATAAAGGCCCAGGAATATTAAAGCTATTAGAGGTAGCAACAAACATTACATCAGATAAGTCGTAATCGACTTCTAAGTAATGATCAGCAAAATGGCTGTTTTGCTCAGGATCAAGTACTTCAAGTAAAGCTGATGCAGGGTCTCCACGCATATCCGCTGACATTTTATCAATTTCATCTAACAAGAATAACGGGTTTTTAACGCCCACTTTAGTCATGTTTTGAATCAATTTACCAGGCATAGAGCCAATATAAGTACGACGGTGACCACGTATCTCAGCTTCATCACGTACACCACCCAGTGCCATACGAATGTACTTACGGCCAGTTGAACGCGCAATAGATTGCCCAAGAGAGGTTTTACCTACCCCTGGCGGCCCAACTAAACACAAAATAGGCCCTTTAAGCTTATTAGTACGCTGCTGTACCGCGAGGTATTCAATAATACGCTCTTTAACTTTATCAAGTCCGTAGTGATCGCTATCTAGTATTTTTTGCGCGCCTGCTAAATCTTTTTTCACTTTAGAGCGTTTTTTCCACGGTACGTTAATTAACGTATCTATGTATGAGCGAACAACACTAGCTTCTGCCGACATCGGCGACATCATTTTAAGTTTGTTAAACTCTGCCGTGGCTTTTTCTTTCGCTTCGTTAGGCATACCTGACTCTTCGATGCGTTTTTTTAGCGCTTCGAATTCATCTGGTACATCGTCAATTTCGCCAAGCTCTTTTTGAATCGCTTTCATTTGCTCATTGAGGTAATACTCACGCTGCGATTTTTCCATCTGCTTTTTAACGCGGGTACGAATTTTTTTCTCAACTTGCAGTAAGTCTATTTCACCTTCCATCAACGCCATTAAGTACTCTAAGCGCTCCGTAACACTTGATATTTCAAGTACTTTTTGTTTTTCAGGCACTTTTAATGGCATGTGCGCAGCCATGGTATCAGCAAGACGCGCGGGCTCATCAATACCAGAGACCGAGGTCATCACTTCAGGTGGGATTTTTTTATTTAATTTTACGTAGCCTTCAAACTGGCTTAATGCACTGCGAATAAAAATATCTTGCTCTTGTTCATTCACTGAATCAGATTCAATAAACTGAGCATTGGCAACAAAGAAGTCTTCGTTATCAACAAACTCTTCGATATTTGCACGCTGCGTGCCTTCAACTAATACTTTTACTGTACCATCGGGTAGCTTTAATAATTGAAGTACAGTCGCAATTGTCCCTACACGATAAATATCGTCTTTCTCAGGCTCGTCTACAGTTGCATCTTTTTGTGCAACTAAGAAAATTTGTTTGTCTTTATCCATTGCCGCTTCAAGGCATTTTATTGATTTTTCACGGCCTACAAAAAGCGGGATCACCATGTGTGGATACACCACTACATCGCGCAGTGCTAGCACAGGGATTTCGACTCGATCGTTTCTCTCAAGCGTCATTGTATTTTCTCTTTGCACTTCATTTATTTAAAGATTACTCAAGTATATGGGGATAACCTAATTAAAGTTCAACAATTTTTGCCAACTCGATTAAATTAATTATAAAAAAAGGAGCCATTGGCTCCTTTTTTTTACAACTTGCTCAGAATTTAATCTGCTGCGGCTTGTTCTTGATTGCTGCTGTCATAAATCAAGATTGGGTCAGACTCACCTTTAATAACGGTTTCATCAACAACCACTTTACTTACGTTATCAATTGAAGGCAGCTCATACATAGTATCAAGCAATACACCTTCTACGATTGAACGCAGGCCACGTGCACCGGTTTTACGTTCCATTGCTTTGTGAGCAATAGCACGTAGTGCATCATCACGAAATTCAAGCTCAACGTCTTCCATCCCAAACAATACTGAAAATTGCTTAGTAATAGCGTTTTTAGGCTCACTTAAAATTTGTACCAGTGCAGCTTCATCAAGTTCAGTCAATGTAGCAACAACAGGTAAACGGCCAATAAACTCTGGAATTAAACCATATTTCACTAAATCTTCTGGCTCAACATCTTTAAATGTTTCACTTAAAGAGCGGCTCGCTGCCGACTCTTTAACGTTAACGCCAAAACCAATGCCAGTATTTTTGTGGCTACGCTGTTCAATAACTTTATCAAGACCAGCAAATGCACCACCACAAATAAACAGAATTTTAGAAGTGTCTACTTGCAGGAACTCTTGCTGTGGATGTTTACGTCCACCTTGTGGCGGAACAGAAGCAACGGTACCTTCAATCAATTTCAGTAAGGCTTGTTGTACACCTTCACCTGATACATCACGGGTGATTGATGGGTTATCTGATTTACGTGAAATTTTGTCAATTTCATCAATGTAAACAATACCACGTTGTGCTTTTTCTACGTCGTAGTCACATTTTTGTAAAAGCTTTTGAATGATGTTTTCAACATCTTCACCCACATAACCGGCTTCGGTTAACGTGGTGGCATCGGCCATTGTAAACGGCACATCTAGCAAACGTGCTAACGTTTCAGCTAGTAGTGTTTTACCACTCCCCGTTGGACCAATTAATAAAATATTACTTTTACCTAGTTCAACGTCTTGTTTAGTTGATTGGTTGCGTAAACGCTTGTAGTGATTGTAAACCGCTACAGACAACACTTTTTTCGCATGCTCTTGGCCAATTACGTAGTCGTCTAAGTGGTTACGAATTTCTTTTGGCACAGGTAATTTGTCAGCGGCATCATGCTTAGGCGCGATGTCTTTAATTTCTTCCCTGATAATATCATTACACAGCTCTACACATTCATCACAAACGTATACTGAAGGTCCTGCAATTAATTTTCGAACTTCATGCTGGCTTTTGCCGCAAAAAGAGCAGTATAACAATTTATTACTTTTGTCGCCGTCTGTAGGAGTGTCAGACATTCAGCTACCTCATTTTATTACGTTGGCCACCAAAGTCTTGGTGGCTATTTTAATACGCTTTAACTATACCAAAATTTAGGCTTTTTCGCATAGTAACTCTCATTAGCAAGCATTACTGCTTGCAGGCATACTTACTTGCTACCACGATTAGTAAATACTGAGTCAACAATACCGTAATCTACAGCTTGGCTTGCACTCATAAAGTTATCACGGTCTGTATCACGTGAAACAACATCAAGCGGTTGGCCAGTATGCTCAGCCATTAAGCGATTTAATTTGTCTTTAATAGACAAGATTTCTTTCGCGTGTATTTCAAAATCAGATGCTTGACCTTGGAATCCACCTAATGGTTGGTGAATCATTACACGTGAATTAGGTAAACAAAAACGTTTACCCTTAGCACCACCAGATAGTAAAAACGCACCCATGCTAGCCGCTTGGCCCACACAAATAGTACTTACATCAGGTTTGATGAAATTCATTGTATCGTAAATAGCCATTCCCGCAGTGACCGAGCCACCCGGTGAATTGATATATAAGAAGATATCTTTATCTGGGTTCTCTGATTCTAAGAAAAGCATTTGCGCTAAAATCAGATTTGCCATGTTGTCTTCAACTTGGCCCGTTAAAAAGATAATACGCTCTTTTAATAGTCTCGAATAAATATCAAACGAGCGCTCGCCTTTAGCTGTTTGCTCAACAACCATTGGTACTAATGCGTTTAGGGGATCTGTCATACCAGTGTTCATACTTATTTAATTCCTTATGCGCTTATACTTATTCTAGGAAAAGCATAATGATCATTTTTAGCTAATTAAGAACCACAAACTAAAATGGCCCGGGCACACTGCATAAACAGAGTAACACGAGCCATTTAATCGTTAGCGAGCGCTTAAGTCAATGACTTATTATGCACCTTGCTGTGGATTCATGATGTCATCAAATGCTTTTTCAACATCAGTCACAGTTGCTTTAGCTAAAATAGCTTCAACAGCTTGCTCTTCCATTGCTACATTACGCATTTGTTGCATTAGTTGATCATTTGCTTTGTAGTATTCTACTACTTCAGTTGGATCTTCGTATGCAGATGCTACAGTAGCGATAAGTGCTTCAACTTTAGCGTCATCAACTTTGATGTCGTTTGCTTTGATCACTTCGCCTAATAATAGGCCAGTTTTAACTCGTGTAACTGCTTGCTCATGGAACAATTCAGCTGGAAGCTCAGGCATATTTTGACCGTTACCACCAAAACGTTGAGCAGCTTGCTCACGTAAAGCGTCAACTTCTTGGTCGATTAATGCTTTAGGCACTTCAACTTCGTTTTGCTCTAAAAGACCTTTGATTGCTTGGTCTTTTACGTTAGCTTTAACCGCTTGGTCTAGCTCACGTGTCATGTTCTTTTTAACTTCTTCTTTAAGCGCGTCTACGCCGCCTTCGGCAACACCGAATTTAGTTGCAAACTCATCGCTTAATTCAGGTAATTCTTGCGCTTCAACTTTTTTCACTGTGATAGTGAATTGAGCCGCTTTACCTTTTAAGTTTTCAGCGTGGTAATCTTCAGGGAAGTTTACGTCAGCAACAACTTCTTCGCCTGCTTTTTTGCCTACGATGTTGTCTTCAAAACCTGGGATCATACGACCTTGGCCAAGTTCTAATGGGAAATCTTCAGCTTTGCCGCCTTCGAATTCTTCACCGTCGATAGTACCAACGAAATCAACCGTTACACGGTCGTTTGCGCCAGCAGCTGCATCAACGTCAGCCCAAGAAGCGTGTTGCTTACGAAGTGTCTCTAGCATGTTTGCTAAATCTTCGTCAGTTACTTCTACCGCTGGTTTTTCAACAGCAATTTTATCTAAACCTTGAACTTCAACTTCAGGGTAAACTTCAAATGTTGCTGAGAACTCTAAATCTTTACCTGCTTCAAGTGCTTTTGGAGCAAATGTAGGTGCGCCAGCAGGGTTAATTTTTTCAGCAACAATTGCTTCAATGTAATTACGTTGCATTACTTCGCCAGCAACTTCTTGACGAACAGCTGGTCCGAAACGCTTGTTGATTACTGATACTGGAACTTTACCAGCACGGAAACCGTCGATACGCTGCGTTTTTGACAGTTGTTGTAAGCGTTTTTTTACTTCGGTCTCAACGTTCTCTGCAGGAACGGTGATGGTCAGACGGCGCTCAAGGCCTTGAGTCGTCTCAACAGAAACTTGCATGATTTACCTCAATATTCAATTTTGGCGACTTTTCGCCTTCATTACAAACAAAGTAATCTATAGGCGTCTTGATAAAATTCAAGCCTTAGAGCTTAAAAAAATCCGTCGCTACCAGGAGATACCATTGCTGCTCTGCCCTAAGGGCACTATATTTTTAAACAAATAGACGCGGCATTATAACCTAATATTCATGATAGTCGAGTGTGGGGGGCAATTATTTGGGGTAGTTAAAGGCAGATAACGACTAAGCGAATAAAAAACAGGCTAATTAAACTGTATAGAATGAATAGGAGCAAAAAAAGAGTTATTTTAAATAAAATAGAGATTTAGAATATGGAGCTTAAGGGGAAATGGTCGGCGATGCAGGATTTGAACCTGCGACCCCTTGGACCCAAACCAAGTGCGCTACCAAACTGCGCTAATCGCCGATACTTACTATTGCCTGCGAGTGACCTAGGG
>NZ_PNDH01000109.1:0-412 GCF_005887175.1 Pseudoalteromonas sp. S1612
TCTGCGTATCGCACGCACTCCAAATACAAGAAAGCCCGACTAGAATTAGCCGGGGTTTTTTACGTGTGTAGAAAAGTGAAAAACAAATGTAAAAGGTTAAAGGTATTAGGCTAAAGGAAGATAATTGATCAGAGCCGATTCCAGGACATACTACTTTGCTGTCGCTTAGAAGTAGCACACCGACTCCAAATGTAAGAGAAGTGCAAAGCATCCGGCTTTAGGTAAAATAAGCCCTGCTTTACGCTGACCTCCTATTAACTTCTCTTGTATGGTTATTCTCGTTATATAAAATTAATAGCTCCTTAAATAAAGCCTTATAGATTACATTACTTTGTGTTACTTGAAAAAGAATTTATAAACCCCAAAATGAAATTATTTATTCTTATTAAATTGAGCTGTATAGGTCCATTCT
>NZ_PNDH01000110.1:0-211 GCF_005887175.1 Pseudoalteromonas sp. S1612
CACCGATACCCGTACTTTAAGTGATGGTGAAGTGTTTTTGGCACTTAAAGGCCCTAACTTTGATGGTCATAAGTTTATTGAGCAACCAAAACAAAAACGTGCTATTGGAGTCATTGTTGATCACTCTGTTGATACCGACATTGATCAATTTGTCGTTGAAGATACGCGTATTTCATTAGGCACGATTGGTACAGCGGTTATGGCGCAAGTT
>NZ_PNDH01000111.1:0-317 GCF_005887175.1 Pseudoalteromonas sp. S1612
TTCTCGGTGTAGCGCGCAGCGCCTCGGTGTACTCTGTGGTTCAAAATGTTTTTATAGCGGGGCTTATGCCGCGCAAATGTAGCAGCGACTTTATGTCGCGTTAAAGATAATAAATAATGAACAATGAGGGTATGTCGTAGGGCGTCTTATGCTGGATAAATAATTGTGGGGGGGGGGGGGGGGGGGGGGGGGGGGGGGGGGGGGGGGGGGGGGGGGGGGGGGGGGGGGGGGGGGGGGGGGGGGGGGGGGGGGGGGGGGGGGGGGGGGGGGGGGGGGGGGGGGGGGGGGGGGGGGGGGGGGGGGGGGGGGGGGGGGGG
>NZ_PNDH01000112.1:0-227 GCF_005887175.1 Pseudoalteromonas sp. S1612
GGTAACATTTTGAATGGCGCTGGGCACTAATATGTCTGCGCTATGGATTTTAGTCGCTAATGCGTGGATGCAAAACACAGTCGGGGCAGAGTTTAACTATCAAACCATGCGTAGGGAAATGAGTAGTTTTGCAGAGCTAGAATTTAACCCTGTAGCGCATGTTACGTGTATTCATACAGTGTCTGCAGGTTATGTTGGGGCGTCGATGTTTGTGCTTGGGATTATTT